>JBGAWU010000174.1:0-5638 GCA_044227425.1 Methyloglobulus sp. | reverse complement strand
CTGATTGAAGACGGCGTGCTGGTGGGTTTCATGCAGGACCGGCTCAATGCCCGGCTCATGGGGGTAAAGCCTACGGGCAATGGCCGGCGGCAATCCTATGCCCACGCGCCCATGCCGCGGATGACCAACACCTACATGTTGCCGGGTAAAGACAACCCCGAAGACATTATTAGATCGGTCAACAAAGGGCTTTACGCCAAGAATTTTTCCGGTGGTCAGGTCGATATCACCTCCGGTAAATTCGTCTTCTCCGCCAGCGAAGCTTACCTGATAGAGAACGGTAAAATTACCCGCCCAGTCAAAGGCGCAACATTGATCGGCAACGGCCCAGATGTATTGACCAAAGTCTCAATGGTCGGCAACGACCTTGAATTGGACAGCGGCGTCGGTACGTGTGGGAAAGAAGGGCAGAGCGTTCCAGTCGGAGTCGGTCAACCGACCCTTAAGATCGATAATATCACGGTGGGCGGAACAAGTTTGTAGGCTTCTGGAAAGTGTGGCTAACGCCCTGTCCGTAAAATTGAACATCCCAGCATAAACAGGCCGGACTGAATACAGTTGTTACCGAGATCACAATACATTAAATGCTGAATTTCAAAAACCTAGCCTTGCGCCGTGGTACGCGGGTGCTGTTTTCAAACGCTTCTTTAACCATTCATAAAGGCCAAAAAGCTGGATTTACCGGAGCCAACGGCGCGGGCAAATCCAGTTTGTTCGCCCTGGTCAGAAACGAACTCCATGCCGATGAAGGCGAATTTACCCTGCCGCCAGGTTTGGAAATTGCCCATGTCGCACAAGAAACGCCAGCCGTATCCTGTTCGGCAATTGAATATGTGATGGATGGTGACCGTGAATTAAGGCGCTTGCAACAACAACTCGACGACGCTGAACAGCTCCACGACGGTATTAAGCAGGCAGAGCTTCATGCCGCTTTGGAGAATATCGGCGGCTACAGCGCCCAAGCTAAAGCGGGGCGTTTGATGAACGGCTTGGGGTTTGCCCCGGAACAGGAAAACAAGCCCGTCAATTCATTTTCCGGCGGTTGGCGGATGCGGTTGAATCTGGCGCAAGCCTTGATGTGCCGCTCCGATGTGTTGATGCTGGACGAACCGACCAACCACCTGGATTTAGATGCGGTGATCTGGTTGCAAGACTGGTTATGCAAGTACGATGGCACCTTGTTGTTGATTTCGCATGACCGGGATTTTCTGGATACAATTGCCGATCATATCGTCCACATAGAACAGTCTAAAGTCGATATTTACACGGGTAATTATTCCGCATTTGAAAAAATGCGGGCTGAAAAACTGGCGCAACAGCAGGCTGCTTATCAAAAGCAGCAACGTGAGATTGCCCATATCCAAAGTTTTGTGGACCGGTTTAAGGCACAGGCGACGAAAGCCCGGCAAGCACAGAGCCGGATCAAAGCCTTGGAACGCATGGAATTGATTGCGATGGCGCATGTCGATTCTCCCTTCGATTTCAGTTTTCCCAAACCGGGGCGAATGCCGAACCCCCTGTTGCAGTTGGAAAATGCCGGCATCGGATATGGGCAAACCAAAATTATCCAATCGGCCTCATTATCCATTTCGCCGGGAGACCGGATCGGATTGCTCGGTTCGAATGGAGCAGGCAAGTCTAGCCTTATCAAGGTATTAGCGGGTGATATGGCGCCGTTATCAGGAAAACGGCTGGTTGCCGATGCACTTAACATCGGCTATTTCGCCCAGCATCAACTGGAACAACTGCGATTGGATGAAAGTCCGTTATGGCATTTGCAAAAAATCGACCCCAAAGCCACCGAAAAAGAATTACGAAATTTTCTGGGCGGATTCGATTTTCAGGGCGATAAAGTCATGGAAGCGGTCAAACCGTTTTCCGGCGGAGAAAAAGCCCGATTGGTACTGGCATTATTGGTGTACAAAAATCCAAATTTGCTGCTGTTGGATGAACCGACCAACCATTTGGATCTGGAAATGCGGCAAGCCTTGAGTGTCGCCTTACAGGATTACGAAGGCGCTATTGTGTTGGTATCGCACGACCGTCACTTGCTGCGCACGGTTACCGATCAATTTATGCTGGTTGTCGACGATAAAGTACAGCCGTTCGACGGCGATCTTGAAGATTACCGGACATGGTTGTCCGAGCGTAAAAAAGCCGACGATAAAAACCAAGCGGAAGCCGCTTCGACCGTATCCCGCAAAGATCAACGAAAGCTGGATGCCGAACGCAGGCAAAAACACAAACCGTTGTTGGACGCACTCAAAAAAGCCGAGCAAGCGGTAGAAAAATACCATAATGAACAACGCAGATTAGAAGTGGAGTTGGCCGATCCGGCGCTGTATTCGGAGTCGGAAAAAGATAAATTAAAGAAATTGCTGGCGCGAAAAACAGAAATCGATAAAGCACTGGATGCTGCTGAAGCGGAATGGCTGGAAGCGGAAGATCGGCTGGAGTCGGCAAAAGCTGAAACCTAAAAATGATCCCTATGAATTCTCTTGTGAGGTAATGACTGTTAATACTAACCCGTAACCAAGATCAGCTGATGGGTACAGTAACCCAACCAGCTTTGCCGGTAACGGTCAACTAAAACCGGACACTTTTTCAGGCAGCCTTTCTATAAAATACACGTTCAAATTCCGAAGGCGATTGGTAGCCTAATTTTGAGTGCGCACATCTCCTATTGTAAAAACCATATAACCAATTACTCCCAGCTTTGCTGGGAGTAATTGGCTTTGCAGCATCTTCTTTAAATTCCAGCGTGTATTTTGGGGTGGGTCGTTTCGTTTAATTACTGTTCATGTTCGCTTCTAATGAAATTATAAATCTGCTATCGGCGGTATAATTATTTCACCGCCCACGACACGTTTAACAAACACGAAATATTCCAGCAAAATATCTTTAATCAGAAAGTATTTCATGACGCATTAATGTTCCAACAGAAATGCTTATGATGCCAAACCGTTACGTCAGATTGTGTTGTGATGATTGGAAAAATCTGTCGTGGGCATTAAGATGATACAAAATCAAATCCCATACTTTTGCGCCAAAACCTTAACGGATGCCGCCATGTTGTTGCGTAATTTTTCTGGCTCTAGCACTTCAACCCTCGATCCAAAACCTTGCAGCCACCAAAACAACTCGTCGGATTCCATGAGGGTGGCGGTTAATTTGAATTTGTCGTCACTAATTTCCTCAATCGTTTGGTCGGCTGAAAGCTTGGATTCATACAAATGACCGCTGGATAATTTATCGAAGATTGCCACCAACGTGATACGTTGATAATAACTCTCGTCAGTCGGGTTAAACGGCAACCCGCCTCATCTACGTAGGTTTGCAAATCAAAATTGTATGGACGAACGGAGGGTTCTTCAAGATATTCGGCAAACTGAATTCTATGCAAAGCAAAACATTGGATTTGTTCAAACCCGATTTTGCTAGCAGCCAGATAAATTATGCTGCCGCGCATAAGCAAACCTAGCGGATTTAATTTATAGATATTTACCGTCCCGTTCGACTTCCGATATTTTATTTTAAGTTGAAGGTCGGCAAATAAGGCGTGGGTGACGTCATGCTGGATGTCAGGATCGATTTGTGGCGGCAGCAACGCCAGGGTCATGGGTTTGATGGCAATTTTTTTCTGCCACAGCTTTAATGGATTACCCTCGTACAGGTTGCCTAAAGTGTCAGCCGCCAACTCAAAAAATGGTTCTAAATCAGTCGAGCTAATGGTCGGCAACAAGGATTTTAGATACTTCTTTAGCAAAATTAAGGCCAGCGCCTGATCGCTGGAGATCCCGGATAGGTTAATGAATTGGGCATTTTCTGCCCAAAACCAACGGTCACCCTTATCACTTTTGCCAGTTTCTTGTTTTATCTGATTCGGAAACATTTTTTCAAGCTTTTCCATATCCCTTTGGATAGTTCTTATTTCTTGATAAAAATCGATGTTCTCCAGCTTGGCTTTTATTGTTTGATTGGACAATGTCCTCGGATATCGGGGCAGCATCTTTAAAATCTCCATTAACCGCACCATTTGATCGCTCATGATATTCCCCTAAATTAAAATAATTCGTTCCAGAAATGTTTACGACACAGTCTGACGCCACTATCCTTTAAGATAACGTAATTATTGATTTTTTCTGGTTATCTAAAAGTTATGCAATCCATCCAAAAACTCCCCGTCAACACGCAAGGCAAAGATTACATCGTCGGCGACCTGCACGGCTGTTATGCCTTGTTGGAACGGCTATTGAAGGAAGTACAGTTCGACCCCGCTCAAGACCGCTTGTTTTCCGTCGGTGATTTGGTTGACCGCGGCCCGGACTCCCTGCGTTGCCTGCAATTGCTCGACGAACCCTGGTTTTACGCGGTGATGGGCAACCACGAAGAAATGCTGCTGGAATGCTTCCTGCCTTATTTGGACAGTGGCAAGCTGGCAAGCTTGGATGAAATCAGCGATAGTGACTGCCTGAAAAACGGTGGCGATTGGGTGACGCAGCATTACCTGCCAGAAAAGCAACGCATGACAGATGGCTTCAACCGGGGCTTGCTCATGGTGTTTGCGCTGCCGTTGGTTTTAATTGTGGGCGATGGCAACAACCGCTTTAATATCATCCACGCCGAACTGGTCAGGCCGGACTACCGCCTGGACGGACAACCGGTCTGGCTGGACAGCGACCTCGACCAATGGCTGCAAGACAATAAAATCCCGGACGATACCTATGAAAGGCTTCTCTGGGGACGGTTGCTTTCGTTCAGCAACCGCTTTACCAATGATAAATTCGATACCCTACAACCCGGCCTTACGACCACCTTTTGCGGCCATACGCCAATACCCTCGCCTACCCTGATCTTGTCACACCTGAACATAGACACCGGGGCTTATCTGACATTAAAGCCAGATGATGAATATAACGAAAACTATGGCTTGACGTTGTGTGACGTAAAGACCGGGCAATGGCTAAAAGCGTCTGGCCTTAACGGTGAGATTGTATGGGGTGAATTGCCTCTACATTCTGGTTAGCTTCTGGCAAACGCGCATTCCGTTCAAATTGCTTGGTGCGGAACATTATCTAAAATCAAATACTATTGAATTCCCTCTATATGAGTGTGTGCAATATCCTTCGTTTACTAGAAGGGCTGCTATAAATGATCCATGTCTAGCTGAATATTTTGGATAATTAATTGAAATCCATTCACCAATTCCGCCTATTTTAGGATTGGTCATGTTAAACCCTCCAAATACATCATAACGATTATTAAAGTTGGTAAGTAAATCACTAAATAGCTGATATGGAAAGTTGACTTTTGTACCTTGTCCCATAATTACATCGACCCCTTCGATAACCGAACCGTGATAAACAAAAGTATTTGCCTTATTGCCTCTGCCTAAAGTTGTTAGTGATCTGGAATCTTGCGTCAATTTATCATCGCTTTCTTCTTCAGAGTCGATATTGTCCAAATTATCATTCAAGTCATAACCAATCATAAACAGTCCCATTTGTGAACGAAGAAATCGCTCGCGTAACGGTAAACTCACGAATACCTTACATTTTTCATGCTGAAGAATAGCACTTAGTAACCAACTAACTCGCATTGCATCACGTGTCCAATTGCCAGGGGACTGTGTGCTTAG
>JBGAWU010000173.1:0-5660 GCA_044227425.1 Methyloglobulus sp. | reverse complement strand
TTATTTTTGTAAAAAAATTATGATGCAATAACGTCGCGCATTGTTAACTGAAGGCAAACGTTCTACTCCAGTAAGTTGATCACACTTTCAGCCGCACGTTTAACATCCAGGAATATCAAGCCTAATTTTGCATTGGGTTTGGCCAATACGGTTAATACCGCCTCCGTTCCCGCATAAGTCATTAAAACATAACCTTTGGCGCCTTTTATCAACACCTGTTCCAAAGTTCCCCTGGCTAATTCCTGCGCTGTCCTGTCGCCTAATGAAAGCATGGCGGCGCTCATTGCACCGACACGGTCTTCATCCATGCCGGCTGGAAGTACTGAAGCAATCATTAAACCATCAGTCGAAATAATTCCCGATGCTTCAATATCAGCCGAAGTTCCGTTTAGATCTGTTAAAACAGATGATAGCAAGTCTGCCCGCATTTTTTTCCTCTACAATAATCTGAAAAACCACTTAAAAGACAGGCCGGAAGTAATAGTGCTGCCCCAACCCAATAAAATAAGCATTAACCATGCCACATTCGACCTTGGTACACTGCTTAATGAATCTAACGATAGGTTATGTATCTCTATTAATCTTGAAAAGATAAAATAAATTTATAAGAAATAATAACTTAATAAAAACCAACTGTTCCGATGAAATCTTGCACAACCAATGGATACCATCGACTTACTACATATAAGTTACACGTATCTCAAAAACTCATCACCGACAACCCACGCCTTAATAAAATTTATAGGCCAAAGTGACAATTATTGTCAGTAAGGGGCAATTTTTGCAGAGTCTTCAACACACTTTACGCTGAGTAACGAATAGACAACGTCCATATTAACTTCACAAACTCAGGCTGGTTAAAATGAGGTACGCCAGATATGACAAGGACAAAACGGTTTTTTCCGAGAAACAGCGGCCAAAAACCGATTTGGCTGTTTCCAAATACGTCAATAATTCCCCAGGCATTACTCGACATGCCTAAATTATTCATCAACACGCCAGAGCGGCGCTCATGAACAGTAGTGAGTTCGGCGCTTAATGCGGAAAGCTCCTCAGCCACTTCATGGGGAAAACCATGGCTGGCGAGGTAAAGCCCTTGTATATCCGCCAATAAAACTTTTCCGCTTTCAGACATTTTACCGAGCAATTCGGGCAAAATATTTTCAAGCAAGTCAGATGGATAGGATTCCTGCGCGCCCAATCCTTGGACCCAGTTCAATTTCTGGCAGTGGTATAACAGTTCGCACGACTTTTCCGTCACATCGTTTCCGGTCAACTGACTTAAATTTTCGAGAGTTAAGGCCGGCGTAACCGTTTGCAAAAGTAGGCGCCTGAGAAATTGCCTGGGTTTATCTTGCTCTGCCGAAGATACGGCGTAATAAGCGCCCGCTGGGGTTGGCGATAAATACAAACCGTCAGTTAGTGTGTAAATACTCATTTTATTCCGCTAATCCAGGGTCTAAAGAATAGAGCAATGACTGTACCAAGAGAGACACATCATTCTTCACCCTTGCGTCTACAGCAAAAATCGGCGGTTTTAAGTCCGTGAATTTAAGCTGCGCGTGATAATCGGCAATCGTTGGTTTACTGCTCTGGTCCATTTGCGTCACCCCAATAGCAACATTCGTTTTTTCAATAAAGGACTTAAACGCATCCAAAAAGAACCGCATATCTTTAAAAGGGTCCGCCCTAGTATTATCTAACAATAAAACTAAGCCGATACCGCCGTTAACCAGGATATCCCACATGAAATCGAAACGTTCTTGGCCTGGAGTCCCATAAAGGTGGATTTTTTCGCCATCCTCAAGGTTGATAATGCCGTAATCCATCGCGACGGTTGTTCCTGACTTCCGCGATTTGGTCATGTCGCTTGCAGAAGCGTCGGTTTTTATTGGAGGCACGTCGCTTATCGATTGTATGGCGGTCGTTTTACCTGCCCCGACGGGACCGGTAAAAATAATTTTGTATTGACTCATAATTTAATAAATCCTGTTTTGCCAAGTATTTTGCCGTGCATTGTGCCGAGTTCCCTAAGCACCACGTTTTTAAATTTACCTTTTCCTTCAAAAGTTACCCTTTGAACCCGTTAACTAATCCATCCAGTGTCCGGTCCCTTTAAATAAAATCCCGCACAGGGTCTTTTGCTTGAGCGTTTGTACCCCATTACAACCCTGACGTGAACCAATCTTCCAACTGGTCTAACGTATCGCTTTCAGCCAATTGCGTAGCTGAAGGCTGGGCTGGGGATTGGTTTCCGGCGGCGCTCGCTGCCGCTTCCCTACCGTCCACATCAATTTTGCTGATATTGGCAGGTGCTATTGGTTTGTTTCCTTGTTGCGTATGGACACCTTGACCTTGCTTATCTAAAGGGTATTCATTTTTTCTGGCTGGGTTGGGCTTTAATTTTCTAACCCGCGCCAATATGTCCAGCATATCTGGGACAACGACCGGCTTTTTTAAATGCAAAACGCCAGCTTTTTGCACGGCATCTTGCAGAGATAAAACAATCACAGGTTTTAACGGATCTCCCTGTAAATGTTGTTCAAGCAATTTTTTAGATACTACATTATCGCCATCAAACATATCCGCATCTGCGTCTTCTTGGTCGGTGACGATACGTCCTGCGCCTCCGCACGGGCCTTGCAAAAAAAGGGTGATCATTTTAACCATGCGGCTATCCATGCCGTGTACAGCCATCGACATCGGACTATTTTTTGACATTGCCTATAGCCGTAAAATAGTCATTGAGTTGTTTCCATTCCACAGGCAATGTCAAATCGCTGTGCGATAGCTCTTCGTAAAACCGTTGGAATCCTGCCTGATTACGGGTCAAACGATACAACGACAGTAATTCGTTATGCAATTCCATACGCCCGTGATTGGTCAGGATAGCTTTCTCCAGAACGTTAACGGCATTGTCGATTTGACTGAACTCGACAAAATCGCGGGCCAAATCAAGCGGGTCTTGTTCTGTCCTAATACTGTCCTGAACCAACCGCAACAAAACGGAAGTTGACTGCAATCCCTTCGAAAAGATGGAATAACAACTATAAAATAAACACTCGGTTCGGGTTTCTTTGTTATCGATCAGGTTGATCAAGGCATTCAGTTGATTTCCGGTCAATCTAGCTTGACACCCTGAAACCATCCGATTGGCAAGCGCTTCCCCTGTTTTATTCAAAACAATCAATAAATCGACAAGCGCCCCAAACAGTTGATCGTTTAGTTGTTCTTGATAACAAAAATAAATACGTTCCAGATGGGCTTGTAAGTTCTTGGGATTTCGAGAAACGCTAAAAACCAACCTCTCCAACCCTTTTTCTGCAATCCAGTCGTGCCACTCATAAAATCCCGCCGCTTTTTTATCGGTAAAAAATCTTTTTATTTCCGGTGTGCTTTTAACTTCAGGCCCGTTACATGCAATCATTAAACATACCTGCCAACTTGATTATCAATTTCTTAAGTAAACCCCGTATTATTATATTCAGTTACAATCGTATTATCTTGCCAAAAAATTATTTTCTTAGCCTGTTCAGAATACGGCCAAATAACCCCTGACCTTTATTGGGTTTAATACCCTCAGACTGCACGAGGCTATCTGAAACCCGTTTGGCCTGACCCGCCAACCCTACCGCATAAGCCGCACTGATAAATACAAAGACATACTTTGGTTTAATATCCAACATTTCGGCAACATTCTGCATTGTCCTCGGTCCCTTGATCAGTAAGGCGGCTATCCTGATTGCATGGGGCGTAATAAATAACCGCGTAAAGTTAGGCCATTCCTTTAAATAAACCGGTAATTGGTAATCAATAGCCCGTGGGTAGCGGCCCTTTGAAGTCCAAATAGCCAACTTCCACAAAAACGCATCCATATTTTGGTAGTTATCCAATGCCGCCTTTAGGTTCAATTTTTCAGGGTCTACCGGGGCTATTGAAACCTTTATCTCCATCGTTTTATGCTTTAGTTTTATCTCGGCAAAGGTATTTATTTCGGAATCGAGCGCCTTCAACCATACTTCCTTCGTGTCTGGTATTAAAACAATAGGGCACCAGTTGGACCGTATTAATAACGGTTGATTTTTTTCCCGGCTAATCATTAATGCAGATTGAAACTTTCCCTGAAAATATTCGTTTGGATCGTAAGATGCGTTATTGAATTGCGTTGGGTCATTGACATCAATGCCTTCAACTTCCCCGATATAGCCATTAAACCCTTTTTCATCCAGCCGCATGGCAGTTTGATGTTTCGATGTCTTTTTCCGCTCGAAATCGCTTACAAACGTTTTGAGCGTCCGCTCTTCTGTTTCTTCAGGGTTTTCGTCCGTATTATCCGACGTCTCATGTTCTAGTTCTAAATCACCTTGAATAGGCGTTTCATGTTGGCTGTAAGAGGTGATAGCTTGTTCATCCTGATCGGTAAGTCGGTTTGCTTGCGTGGGAGCAACGTCCGAACGAACCTGAGTTTCCGGCGTTTTTTCCTGTTCAGTTGCAACAGCTTCCGGCCCTGGTTTTACAGGAGCCAGCACCTGGCGAAGTATTTGGGGCGAAGATTGCGGTACTGGTGGATCATCCCAGGACGTTGTCGAAATGTAGTCGAATAACTCATTATTCAACAGGTCGAATTCGTCCGTTACATCGGTTGCTGCCGTCAAATGGCTAACACAATCGGTCGAGTCTTTTAAAATTTTTGCGGCCAGCATCTTGGATTGCTCCAAGACACGCAACATTTCATTCTTTTTGATGGGTTTTACTAGGTGGAGGATCCCATCGTGCATATAGTCCTTAAGGGACATGACTATTACGGGTTTTGTTAACGCGGTATCTTGCAAATGTTTTTCCAACAACTTAAGGGAATTACTTGAATCGGCATCAAAAACATCAACCTCACCATCATTGGCCTGGTTAACCACGATAGCAGCCCCTTCGCATGGCCCATGCAAAAACAACATCATCGTTTTTAAAGAACGGCTATCCACGCCATGAACCGCGAGTTTTATTGGTTTAAGGTTCTTATTTGACATCTGCTCAAGTTAATTAGCGTCTGGTAACAGTTTTACGTGACATTGCGGACTGGCTTTGACGTAATCCGTCCGAGCCAACAAGCCGCCATTAATAACTTATTGAAATATTTTAATATTTCCTTAGTGTTGATAAGATCAATCGTGATTAATATTTTTCTGAAAATCCAACCAATTCAGCACACGGTTACTCAGCTTAAGAAAGGACTCCGTCTGAATAGGTTTGGTAACATACGTTGTGCAACCCGAAATAATTCCTTTTACTTCGTCGAAAGGCGAATCGTTTCCAGAAACCATAATAATCGGCGTTTTTTTATATACGGGATTATCTCTTAACCGAGTACAGGTTTCGTAACCGTCGATGCCGGGCATCATGACATCGAGAAATATCAGATCGTAGTGGTTAGCCATGGCTTTTGCTATTGCGTTTTCACCGTTCTCTGCAAAATCAATGCTTTGAATTTCATTCAACGTTGAAAGAGTGGACGCCATCAACTCCCTAAATGCCGGATAATCATCTACAACCAGCACACGGTAGCCTAAAATTGGCGACTTAAGAGGCGTATTTGCCGCCAATTTTACTCTGGAAATATTCATAGTTATAACCTGCCTTTACTGTAAAAAGTTAATGTATCTGTA
>JBGAWU010000172.1:0-5686 GCA_044227425.1 Methyloglobulus sp. | reverse complement strand
AAACTTATCATCAATCTCATCTTGAGACATCATCTTCACCTTTAATTAAAGCAATTCTTATATCATTACCTACTTGTCGAATACTTTTAATAGTCATTTTTTTACAATCACTCAGGTTTTTTAACCCTACCAAGTGAAAAAGCCCTCTGCCGTTATCTCCCAAGACTTTCGGAGCCATGTATATGATCCATTCATCTACTAAGTCGGCTTGCAACAACGGGCCGTTTAATACAGACCCTGCTTCGACCAGGATTTCATTGACTTGCTGGTTAGCCAAAAACTTGACGGCCTCGTTTAAATCAACCTTTCCCTGTTTTTCCGGCAAAACATACACTTCCGCACCGGCGTTTTCCAATATTTGGATTTTGGCCGTATCCTGGCTGCACGTCAGGATTAAAGTCCGACCCGGCAAGGTTAGCATCTTGGCATTCGGCGGCATTTGCAGGTTGGAATCAAGTACGACCCGGATCGGTTGGGTCACATCGGCATCGATTCGGGCGGTCAACGAGGGATCGTCCGCCAGTACGGTATTAATGCCGGTTAAGATAGCGGAACTTTGCGCCCGAAGTTTTTGTACATCGGCGCGCGCTTCGGGCGACGTGATCCATTTGCTTTCGCCCGAAGCCATCGCGGTGCGCCCGTCCAGGCTCATCGCCAGTTTACTACGGACATAAGGGCGACCTTCGGTCATGCGCAGGATAAAGCCTTTGTTCAAGTCGCGGGCGTCCTGCTCCAGAATGCCGCAAGTGACTTCCACACCGTTAGCTTTTAGAAATGCCATACCACGCCCGGAAACCAAGGGATTCGGATCTTGCATGGCGGCTACAACCCGCCTGATCCCTGCGGTTACCAAGGTTTCGCAACATGGCGGCGTCCGGCCGTGATGGCTGCATGGCTCCAGCGTGACATATGCCGTTGCGCCTGCGGGGTTTTCCGTAGCATTATTCAACGCTTCGACTTCAGCGTGAGCTTGACCTGCTTTTTTATGCCAGCCTTCGCCGACGATCTTGCAGTCTTTAACCAGTACGCAACCAACGCGGGGATTCGGATCGGTGGTATATAAGCCTTTTTTGGCGAGCTGCAGCGCCCTCGCCATATAAAAAGCGTCCTGTCCGGCCTGTTCCATATTATTTTTTTTGCAAGTCCTGAATCATGTCGGTGAAATCGCTGACATCCTGAAAGCTGCGATAGACAGACGCGAAGCGCACGAAAGCGACATGGTCTAAAAGCTTCAATTCCTGCATGACTTTTTCGCCGAGCGCTTGGGTAGATACTTCACGGTCGCCGTTGGTGAGCAAATCTTTTTTAATCCGGTTAACCGATATTTCGATGGCGTCACTGCTGACCGGCCTTTTTTCAAGCGCCCGCAGCATTCCAGAACGCAATTTGTTTTCATCGAACGGTTCGCGGATACCATTCCGCTTGACGACACGCGGCAAAACCAGTTCTGCTGTCTCAAAGGTAGTAAAACGTTCCTTACAGGCAATACATTCGCGCCGACGGCGGACATGGTCGCCTTCATTCGCCAATCTGGAATCTATCACCCGCGTGTCTTGGGCGGCACAAAAGGGGCATCTCATGTAAAAAAGGTTTTCTGCTTCGCCATGCGTTGATATTTAATAACTTAGCCTTATTATCACATAATATGCCCGTCCTCGTCAGGGAACACGGCATCACATAATGCTAAAATACCCAACTTTTTTGAGAGCCGAACGGCTATGGCAGCAGATATTTTAATTTACACCACACGAATTTGCCCTTATTGCATCATGGCCAAGCGTTTACTGGACCGTAAGGGTATCGCTTACCGGGAAATCAACATTGACAATCTGCCGGGCGGAAGAGAAGAAATGATGGCGAAAACCAAACGCCGCACCGTACCCCAAATTTATATCGGCGACTATCATGTGGGCGGGTTCGACGAACTTTATGCGCTGGACCAACAACAGAAATTAGACGGATTACTCGCTAATTGTTAAGTCCCACAATCTTAAGGAACGGACCATCTTTCAACAGTCCTGTTTATTACAATGGGTTATGTGCAATTTTCCAATGCGACTTTATTAGCCATTGGCAGATTTCTTCGAATGGAACCGCTCGGCTCAAGAAATAGCCTTGTGCGATGTCGCAACCGAGCTCCATCAATACCGTCATAATCTCATTGTTTTCCACACCCTCCGCAGTCACCAATAAACCCAGGTTATGCCCAAGATTAACGGTTGCCTTAACGATGGCTGCGTCGTTTTCGCTGGTCAAAATATCCAGTACAAAAGCTTTATCGATTTTGATTTCTGACAATGGCAATCGTTTAAGATAAGCAAGGGAAGAGTACCCCGTACCGAAGTCATCGATTGAAAAACGATAACCCATGTCATGTAAGCGCTTGATGATAGCCAATGCGCTTTCTGGCTCTGTCATCACCGAACTCTCGGTTATTTCAAGAATTATCCATTCGGGTTTAATCCCGGAAGCAACTGCTACCCCAGATATTAAATCAGGAAGTTCCGGGTCGTGCAGGTCTTTAGCCGACAAATTAATCGATACTTTAATGGGCATGCCTTTCTTGTGCCAGTTGGCACAATCGGTGAATGCCTGTTTTAAAACCCACTGCGTCAGCACTTTAATAATCCGGTTCCGTTCCGCCAACGGCACAAATTCATCGGGTGGGACGTAGCCGTGAATGGGGTGGTTCCAGCGTAGGAGTGCTTCAACGCCACATATTTCGGCTGTCTTTATCGATACTTTTGGTTGGTAAAACAACTCCAGTTCGTTCCGTTCGATTGCCAGCTTTAATTCCGTAATTAAGGTCAATCGGGAAGGCGAGTGTTTATCGTGGGAAGGGTCGTAAATGGCATAACCTTTATTCGACCGTTGCGCCACATGCAAAGCCACGCCCGCCCTCTGCACAAGGGTATCGACATCTTCGCCGTGGTCAGGAAAATAGACTATTCCTATATTCGGATGGACCGCAACCGGAAGGTTGTCGATCATAAACGACGCTTCTAAGGCTTTATGGATCATTTGGGCAAACTTTTCAGCCTGGTTAGGATCGAGGTTATCGGTCAGTAATAAGCCAAAAATATTGCCGTCTATCTTTGCAACATCGTCCCGCCTGGGAGTTACGCCTTGTAGTCGCGTTGAAATTTGTTTCAAGATTAAATCGCTGCTGTTCCTGCCGAGTGCATCGTAAATATCTTTAAAATTTTCTATTTCGATCAGAAGAATGGAGATGTTGTTCTGTTGCTTACCGGTATTAATGGCGGAAATGATAGCCCGTTCCACCCGGTCATAGAACAGCGCCCGAATAGGGAGGTCGGTTAACCGGTCATGGGTACTGACGTATGCGGTTTGCTTTTCGAGATCCTCGGCTTTATTCCGCAAATCGTGGGTTTGGTCAACGATCATTGCGCCCGCCTGGTATGCCATCAGCGCGTTTGCATACTGCCCCCAAAATCCGAATGCGAACGGCATGCAATCCAGGATCCATAAAGCGACATTATGTTTTTGCGCGGCCCATAAGCCCGCTAACGTTAGAACTCCTGTGTCGACATAGCACACTAAACATGTGCCGATAATCACGGCTATTACCGCAATGCCGACGCCCTGGTAAGCGGTCTTTGATGCATCGCTTTTAAGTAACCTGACATTGTCAGCAAATAAACTTTGTACAATCGTAAAGACCATGTCACCCTCAATTTACATTATAAACCCCTGGCTAAATCGCTCTTAATATCTTCAATAGCCTCAAGGCCGACCGAAACCCTGACCAATCCATCTTTAATGCCCGCCAGTTCCCTGACTTCCGGCGACAACCGCCCGTGGGTGGTACTTGCAGGGTGCGTTATTGTTGTTTTTACATCGCCCAGATTTGCGGTGATCGAAATCAATTCTGTCGAGTCAATCAAGTTCCACGCCTGTTCTTTTCCGCCCCGTAACTCGAAACTGACAATGCCGCCAAAATGGCTTTGTTGCCGTTTCGCCAGTTCATGCTGCGGATGGGAAGACAATCCCGGATAATGCACTTTGGCGACGCTCGGACATTCAGTCAGCCATTTAGCCAATTCAAACGCATTGTCGCAATGCGCTTTCATCCGCAACGACAAGGTTTCCAAGCCCGACAAGAATACCCAGGCGTTAAACGGGCTCATCGTAGCCCCGCCCGTACGTAAATAAGGATAGATTGACTTCTCGATAATCTCTTCGCTGGCGATAACCGCCCCGCCAACGCAGCGTCCTTGTCCGTCGATATACTTGGTTGCCGAGTGAATGACGATATCTGCGCCCAATAAAAAAGGCTTTTGCAATGCAGGCGTACAAAAACAGTTATCAACCACCAACAAACATCCATGCTTATGCGCAATTTTAGCTAATATTTCAATATCTGCAATCTCAATCAGGGGATTCGACGGCGTTTCCAGAAATAAAAAGCGCGTATTGGGTTTAATTGCCGCTTCCCAGGCAGCATTGTCAACTAAATCCACAAAATCCGTTGCCACACCGAATTTACCGAAAAAATTCTGGAACAACAAAACAGTGTTGCCGAATACACCTCTCGAACAGACGACATGGTCACCTGTTTTCAATAAGCCCATGCCGACCGCCATAATAGCAGCCATGCCGGAACCAAACGCCAAACAGCGCTCGCCACCTTCCATCAGGGCAAGCCGTTCCTGAAATGCATTGACGGTGGGGTTGGTAAACCGGGAATAGATATTGCCGGGTTGTTGGCCGGTGAAACGCAAGGCGGCTTCTTCGGCGTTTTTAAAGACGTAACTGGAGGTCGCAAAAATCGGCAGGCTGTGTTCGTCCTCGTGCGTCCGGCGTTGACCCGCCCTAATTGCCTGGGTTTCAAGATGATAATTGTTCCAGTTTTTTTCTTTCATTGCTCAATTAAGGGGGGTCTATTAATCGCTTATTCCGTCAGTCTATGTTTGCTATGCACTTACCTGCTAAGCTAAATTTCAGCCATTAAGTTTTCTGCATTTCGTTTGGCCTGGGCGCCATCGTTACGTAGGACATCCATAAAATCAAGATAATTATCATCCACATCACCGGTGATGTATTCCTTGCTAAAACAAGACGTATCGAAGTGTTTGATACTGGTATTGCCCCGCCTGACCGCTTCGATCAAATCATCAAGATCCTGATAAATCATTTTATCTGCACCGATAGCCGCACACACTTCATCTTCGGTCCTGTTGTGGGCGATTAATTCACTTGCCGACGGCATATCGATCCCATAAACATTCGGATACCTGACAGGCGGCGCAGCTGAGGCAAAATAAACTTTTTTTGCACCGGCATCCCTTGCCATCTGGATAATCTGCGCCGATGTTGTACCACGCACCACGGAATCGTCAACGAGAAGTACATTTTTCCCTTCAAATTCAAGGCCGATTGCATTCAATTTTTGCTTGACCGATTTTTCCCGCATCTTTTGGCCGGGCATAATAAATGTCCGTCCGATATACCGGTTTTTGATAAAGCCTTCCCTGAATTTTACACCTAACAAGAATGCCATTTGCAATGCCGCAGTCCGGCTGGTGTCCGGTATTGGAATAACCACATCAATATCGTTATCCGGCCATTCGCGCAGAATTTTCTCGGCAAGCTTCTCACCCATACGTAAACGGGCCTTATACACGGATATATCATCGATAATTGAATCCGGACGGGCAAAATAAAC
>JBGAWU010000171.1:0-5702 GCA_044227425.1 Methyloglobulus sp. | reverse complement strand
CGATAAACACGCACTACTTCCGGGTTTCGTCAACTGCCACACCCACGCGGCAATGACCTTAATGCGCGGCATTGCCGACGACCTGCCGTTAATGGAATGGCTACAAAACCATATCTGGCCGCTGGAGCAGAAGTGGATGAGCGAAGCCTTTGTCAGGGATGGCACCGACCTTGCCATCGCCGAAATGATCCTGGGCGGGACGACCTGTTTTAACGATATGTATTTCTTTCCCGACATTACCGCCCAACAAGCCGTGCATTACGGATTACGCGCTTGCATCGGGTTGGTCGTCATCGATTTTCCAACAATTTGGGCGGAAAACAGCGCGGCCTATATTGCTAAAGGGCTTGAAATCCATGACCAATTCCGTCATCAACCGCTGATAACAACGAGTTTTGCACCGCATGCGCCCTATACCGTTTCTGATGAGCCATTACAAAAAATCAGGGTTTTGGCGGATGAGCTTGAAATCCCGATAAACATCCATTTACACGAGACCTTACACGAAGTACAACAGGCGCAAGCCGATTCCGGGCAGCGTCCGATCCAACGGCTCAATCATTTAGGGCTTATCAACCCCTCGTTGATTGCGGTCCACATGACACAGTTGACGGAATCGGAAATCGGTTTATTCGCTGAAACCGGTGCACACATCGTGCATTGCCCTGAATCCAACCTTAAACTCGCCAGCGGATTTTGCCCGGTTGCCCGCTGTTTGAGTGCAGGCATTAATGTCGCCCTCGGCACCGACGGGGCCGCCAGCAACAATGACCTGGACATGATCGGCGAAATGCGCACCGCCGCCCTGCTTGCCAAAGCCGTCGCCCAGGACGCCAGTAGTGTCCCAGCCATGACCGCCCTACGCATGGCCACCATCAATGGGGCAAAAGCCTTGGGATTGGAACAGGAAATCGGCTCCTTAACGGTTGGCAAATTCGCCGACGTGATCGCCATCGATCTCGACCACCTTGAAACACAGCCTGTATTTTCGCCGGTATCGCAAATCGTCTATGCCGCCAACAGGCACCAGATCACCGATGTTTGGGTAGCGGGGCGGCAGTTACTGAAGCAACGTCAGCTTACAACGGTCAATCTGGATATGTTACGACAAAGGATTGCTGAATGGCGCGACAAGCTTAAAAGTTGAAATGGCAAAATCGGGTAATAGCGCACACTTAAAATCTGTATCAGTGCGACTACCGACCGACTTTGCGAGTCATTAAGCGTTATACCTCAAAGAACGCAAGGAATGTGATTTAAGTTCGCCAAGGATGGGATGGCAAGTCGGACAGCCCGATCACATCTACACCGGCTTTAGCGACTTGGTGATCGTTTTCCACCGAACTGCCGCTAACACCAATGGCGCCGATCAGAATACCGTCTTCATCGACAATCGGAATGCCGCCGGGGAAAGTAATCAATCCGCCATTGGAATGTTCGATGCCGTAAAGCGAATTTCCCGGCTGCGACAACTGGCCGATTTGACCGGTATTCATACCAAAAAAACAGGCGGTCTTGGCCTTTTTGATGGCAATGTCGATACTACCCACCCACGCACCGTTCATTCTGGTAAACGCTTTCAAATCAGCCCCGGAATCGACGACCGCGATACACATTTGCGTACCTATTTTTTCCGCTTCTTTTATGGCCGCGGCAATGGCTTGTTCTGCTTGTTCGTAAGTGACATGCATAGTTACTCCTTATGCTAAAAGCATGACTATTTGACATTTAAATCGCGTAAAAGCTTATTAATCCCCGTTTTTCTCCGGGTTTTTTAAATTTACCTGTTTATTGATTACTGCGCAACGCCAGTTATAAGTCGCGCGGCACGATTGCGGAAAACTGGCTGCCTATGATCGAATAAGCCATCCAGATACAAATGAGGACATATACCAAGCGGGGCAACCATTCCACGAGCGCTTCATCTTGCAAGCTGATATTATCGGCATCAAGCTGGCTATAGTGCTGCAAGCTGCTTGCTAACTTGCCGCTGAGTTCGCTGCTACGGATAATTTGCAGGGAAGCAGAATCAATAAACGCGACTTTGCGTAATGTTTCAGCCACGCTATTCCCCGTACCCAACGAAACCAGCGCAGGTTTAAAACCTTCCTGAAGGCAGGTGTTTTTGATGGTGGCAACCGCTTTCGGCAATGCCTCTGCGAAAGCTACGCCGGCTTCCATCATGAGCGCCAGGATAAAAAGAAATCCGTTAATTTGCCGTTTGGTAATCCAGGCGGCGATAACTGGAAGCCGCAATTGCAGTCGATCATAAACAGTCGCCAAACCTACGCCCTGCACTATCCCACGCAGGTTAACCAGCACATAAACACCAACACCGATTATGCAAATTCTGCCGACTGTTATCGACAGATAATCGACCCCGGTAATTTCCGATTTAACCAATGCGGGGATAGGTTGCACAAATAACGCAAGGATTAGCACAAAAATAGGCATATAGAGACGAGATTTGATTTTCTTAATGCGGCTGGCTAATCCTGCGTAATAGTTCGCCAACTGTCCGTAAACCGTCGCCAGACAACCGCTCGATTCAGCCGCCTGGATCAACGCCCTTTGAGCCTGATTAAAGAGTCCGGCCTTAAAGCCTGCTTCTGAAATCGATTTTCCGCAGCTCAAAGAGTGCTGTGCTAACTTAAGCTGCCGGGTTAATTCGCCATTCGCTTTCAACAGAATTTCAAATGCCTGAATAGCGGGCAATCCCGCCGACTCCATGTTTTTAAGTTGGGTGAATAAAGTAGCCGATTGTCCGGCGGATAAGGGTTTAGATTTACGGCTTATGGGCATAATAAAATTTGGCTTGAATAGATAACGCTACCTTAAATTTGGGGACGCGGAAACATCTTGCAGGAATCTTTTTTTCGCCTAAGTCAGCTTTTCCCAAAGATCAAATCCATCGTCCTGATTGCCAATAGAGTCGACAGAATAATATTTAGCACCGTTAGCATTAGATCTTAGTTCATCGCTACGGCTTGACGTTTCGCACCCCAGTTACCGGGTGCGGTTTCAAATACTCCGGAGCAACGGACACCGCAAAATTTACAACGGCCTGTGCCATCCAAATTCCATTCGGACAGTTCATACCAATCCCGCCCAATTAATAATTTTCCGCAACTGTGGCAATAGGTGCTATCCGCCGCTTTGTCATGCACATTACCTACATAGGCATAACGGACACCGTTTTTAAGGGCGATTTGCCTGGCATTCAACAAGGTGTGTAACGGCGTCCGAGGTTTATCCAGCATTTTCCAGTCGGGATGAAAGGCGGAAAAATGCATCGGTACCTCAGACCCCAAATTTTCGACTACCCATTGGGTCATTTCTTCCAATTCCGCTTCGGAATCGTTTTCTCCAGGAATAAGCAAGGTTGTCAATTCAAGCCACACGGAAGTTTCATGTTTGATATAGTTAAGTGTTTCCAATACAGGTTGCAGATGGCTACCGGTGATTTCATGATAAAACCGTTCGCTAAATGCTTTTAAATCAATGTTGGCGGCATCCATCCATCGATAGAACTCCGCCCTTGGTTCTTTGCAAACATAACCTGCCGAGACCGCAACCGATTTCAAGCCTAAGCTTCGACACGCTTGTGCCGTATCAACCGCATATTCATGAAAAATAACCGGGTCGTTATAGGTGTAAGCCACACTGGCACAGCCATAAGCGAGCGCGGTTTGCGCAATTGCTTCGGGAGATGCCTGGCTCATCAATGTGTCCAATTCCCTCGATTTACTGATGTCCCAGTTCTGGCAAAATTTGCAGGCTAGATTACAGCCTGCGGTGCCGAATGAAAATACCGGCGTACCGGGTAAAAAATGGTTTAATGGTTTTTTTTCTATGGGATCAATAACGAAACCGCTGGAACGCCCGTAACTGGTCATGACAACCTGATCGTCCAAGTTCTGACGGACAAAACACAGCCCGCGCTGACCCTTATGTAGTTTGCAATATCTTGGGCATAGGTCACACTGGATACGCCCGTCTTCCAGACGATGCCAATACTGGGTTTTTACGGTATCTTGGGATAATAAACGAGACATTTCCGCTCTCCGGAGCTGAGTACAAGCGTTTTGTTATTTCTGGAGTTAAACTTTGCAAGGCTTAAAATATCTAACTTAGACTGATTCTCTAGCAGTCGTAATAATAAGGGGCAATTATGATTAGACAACCTGCCGTTGCAGGGGCATTTTATCCTGCCGATCCTCAGCAACTTCATAAAATGCTGGATCATTATTTACAAGACGCGACAAAGGCTGCGAAAGTTCCCAAGGCCATCATTGCACCCCATGCCGGTTATATTTATTCAGGGCCGATTGCCGCTAGCGCCTATGTCCGGTTAAAGGGTGCGCAAGACCGGATTACCCGCGTTATCGTCATCGGCCCTTCACACCGCGTTGCTTTTCGCGGCTTAGCCATTAGTCATGCGACAAGCTTTTCAACCCCTTTGGGCGATGTACCTATAGACCCAACGATGGTAGAAAAAATTGCGCAACTGCCATTCGTCCAATATCTTGAACAAGCGCATACGTTTGAACACAGCTTGGAAGTCCATCTGCCGTTTCTACAGGAAGTGCTAACCACGTTCGAAATAGTCCCCATCGTTGCCGGCGACGCAACGCCGGAGCAAGTCGCACAGGTTATCGATGCCCTTTGGGGCGGCGATGAAACGCTGGTTGTTATCAGTTCCGACCTGAGCCATTATCACGACTATGCCACGGCGAAAAAACTTGATCAGTTAACCAGCGAACGGATTGAAAAGCTACAATACGGATTTATCACCTCAGAATCCGCTTGCGGTAAAGTACCCGTTTGCGGTTTATTAAAACTGGCGCAGGACAAAGCGTTAACAGTGAAAACCATTGATTTGAGAAACTCCGGCGATACTGCCGGTGATAAATCCCGTGTCGTCGGTTATGGCGCCTATGTCATTGAATAAAAACCAACAACAGCAATTGCTGGATTTAGCTAGATTGTCTATTCAGCATGGCTTAAAAAACGGCAAACCGTTACCAATCGATTTGGCAAAGTATCCGGCCGAGTTACAGGAACTACGGGCAACTTTTGTCACGCTGCATTCCCAGCATCAGTTGCGCGGCTGCATCGGCGTACTGGAAGCCATCAGGCCGTTGGCGGAAGATATTGCCGAAAACGCGTTTTCCGCTGCTTTCAGAGATTCGCGCTTCCCTCCCTTAAAAGCCGGTGAAGTTAACGGGCTGGACGTCCATCTTTCCATCCTGACGCCTGCCCAGCCGATCTTATTCACGTCAGAGCAGGATTTGCTCAACCAACTACAACCGGGCATAGATGGCTTGATTCTAAAGGAAGGTTATCGGCGTGGTACTTTTTTACCTTCGGTATGGGAAAATCTACCCACGCCCGGACAATTCCTGCGGCAATTAAAGCAAAAAGCGGGATTGCCACCCGATTATTGGTCCGACTCGATTAGCGTGTCCCGCTACCATACCGAGTCATTCGGCGCTGACCAATAAAAATCACGTAGGACAATACCCACGACCATCCGGATTTGCCTAGCTACCTGTTAGGCAAGATCCGAGACGGGACATCAGCATTTGACTAACAATTCGCCCCGTCCGAGCTCGGACATATCGCCCGCGTAGCGCTGAACCCGGTTAAAAGCGACAGCTGCATCGGCAAATTTGGAATTGACCGTTTTAAAAGAATTAAAC
>JBGAWU010000170.1:0-5774 GCA_044227425.1 Methyloglobulus sp. | reverse complement strand
GGCTCTGTGACCGCTTCGGCAAACGCTGGCCACTGGCGGTTTATTATCTGCTCCGGGGAGCAACCTTGCTTTTGCTGCCTTATGTCGAATCGACCGGGCAATTGATGGCATTTTCTGTCGTATATGGCCTTAATTGGTTATCAACCATCCCGGCAACATCGGCACTCACCGCCGATTTGTTCGGCAAGCAAAATGTCGGGGTGGTGTTCGGATGGATTTGCTTCGCCCATCAGGTCGGCGCGGCGATAGCGTCTTATGGTGCAGGCTACCTTCACAGCATAGCTGGAAATTATACCCTGGCCTTTATGGCTTCCGGCTTGTTCGCCTTTGTTGCAACCGGACTTGTAGTGTTGATTCGGGAATGAATTGTGTATAAGGCTGATTTTACGATTTCGGGGGATGGACAATAATAGCCCTGTTGTAATCAGGATTAAAAAAGGGGCGATAAATTATCGCCCCCAACTTGAACGGGACTAAACGTAATTACGTTTTTTATAATATTTTTTCAGTCTGAAGCGCCTTAAGGAGTTCTTTTGCGGGCAAATAACCGGGAAAAATGTTGCCATGTTCGGTTACGATCATCGGCGTCCCTTTTGCTTCAAATTCTTCCGCCAGTTGCATATGCTTGTCTACGGGATTTTCGCAGGTTTTGCTTTCAAGTTTCTGGTCTTTTTTTGCGGAAGTTAGTGCAGCATTACGGTCTTTCGAACACCATACCGCAACAGCTTTAAAATAAGAGTCTGAACCTTTACCTGCCCTCGGGAAAAATAAATAGTTGACGGTAATGCCTTCTGCCAAGTATTGGTCGATTTCCGAATGCAATTTACGGCAATAACCGCAATCGATGTCGGTGAATACATAAACCTTATATTTCTCATTCTTGGCTTTGAAGGTAACCATATTGTCGGCCCCTATCCTGTCCAATGCCTGTTTGCGGATACCACCCAGCTTCTGGGCCGTTAAATCGACTCGATTTTCTACGTCGATTAACCGGCCTTGAAGCAAATACTTCCCATCGTCGGAAACGTAATAAATATTCGAACCTAAAACGATTTCGCTTAGCCCTTTAACATCGGATGGATTAATGGATTGAATTTTTGCTTCGGGCATGGATTTTTCAATCGCTTTTCTGATTGCCGCATCGTCCGCGTAAGAAAAAGGCAAATACGCGGCAAGCAATAATCCGGTTAATAGATTAATTTTATTCATAACAATCTCAATTAATTAAAGGTTTAGAAAAACTTTGTTTAGGATTATGAGTGAGTGGGCTGCAATTGGTTCATGCCTAGAGCATAAATAATACGCGCGAGATTAGGTGAGTAACCGTTGAATGTCGACAAACATTGCGGTTGCCATCAATAACAATAGAAGGGCCAGGCCAATTTGCTGAAAAAATACTTGCGCTCTCTCCGAAACCGGCCTGCCTTTTATGGCTTCGACTCCGAAAAACATCAAATGACCGCCATCAAGCACAGGCACCGGTAGTAAATTCAATACCCCAAGGCTAACGCTGACTAACCCCAAAAACTTTATAAAATAAACAAAACCCATGTTTGCCGATTGACCTGCAATTTGGGCAATGCTGATCGGTCCACTTAAGTTTTTGACCGACGCTTTTCCGACCAGCATTTTACCCATCATCCTTAACGTTATCACCGAGTAATCGTAAGTTGTCTTAAATGCAGCTGGAATCGCCTCCAACGGTGGCAAAGAATATTCAATAGTCATCGATTTCAAAAGGCCTTCCGGCATCAATACGGAAGCACCAATTTTACCTTCGGTTTTTTCGCCTGCTTGAACACCTTTGGGAGTAATGGTCAGGTTTAACGGCGCTCCCTGGCGCTCGACGACCAGTTTAATGCTGATATCGGGGCGTTCTTTAACATATTCCACCCATTCCATCCATTCGTTGATAGGCTTTCCATCCGCACTGATAATCAAATCGTCTTTTTTTAAGCCTGCAGCCAAGGCAGCGCTATCCGGCAACACTTCATTGATCACCGGTTTTAACTCGGGCGACCAGGGATTGAACCCTAAATGTTCATAAAGTTGTTCGGAATCTTCCCCATCATTGTCACTTAACCTCAGTGTCTTCTCAGATTGTTCACCGGTCACTGATTTAACCTTAACTGCTATTTTCCGTTCACCATCCATCGCTAACGTTATCACAGCCCCCATCGCTTCCGTCCATGTCCGGGTCGTTTTGTCATTGACCGAAAGGATTTCGTCACCGCTGACAAAACCTGCAGAAGCGGCAAGTGTGCCGGGTTTAATATCACCGAGGACCGGCCTTAATCCGGTTTCTCCGATGACCAAAGCAACCCAGAATAAGATAACGGCCAGCATCAAGTTAAATAGCGGCCCGGCCGCAACTATCGCGGTCCTTACGGCTAAGGGTTGCCGGTTAAAAGCAAAAGGCAAGTCTTCGTCTGTAACCTCCCCTTCCCTTTCATCGACCATTTTTACATAGCCACCCAACGGTACAGCGGAAATGACATACTCGGTGTCGTTAGGCGTTTTTTGATGAGACCATAAAACCTTTCCGAAACCTACTGAAAATCTAAGGACTTTTACCCCGGTTTTGCGCGCCACCCAAAAATGCCCGAATTCATGAAATGAAACCAGGATTCCGATGGCAATAACGAAAAAAAACAGGGTATGCAAAAAGTCCATCAGCTATTTATCTCTGCGATAATCTGTTTTGCGCTTTCCCTCGCTTTATGGTCGTGTTCCAGGATTATGTCCAACGTTTCAGCCGACGTCATCGGAATGGCATCCATAGCGCGTTCAATAATAACGGGTATATCAGTGAATTTAACTTGCCGGTTTAAAAAGGCTTCCACTGCAATTTCATTGGCGGCATTCAGCACAGTCGGCATGGTGCCGCCGGCGTTTATGGCTTTATATGCCAACCGCAAACAAGGGAAACGCTGTAAATTCGGCTCTTCAAAATCCATCCGCTTAACATCGAATATGTTCAGCGGTTTGGCGCCCGACTCAAAACGTTCAGGCCATGCCATCGCATGGGCAATAGGTATCCGCATGTCAGGATTGCCCATCTGGGCCAATACCGTGCCATCGACATAATCGACCATGGAATGGATGACGCTTTGTGGATGGATAACGACTTGTATTTGATCGGGTGACATGTTAAACAGCAAACAGGCTTCGATCATTTCCAAGCCTTTGTTCATCATGGTAGCCGAATCGACTGAGATTTTTTTACCCATATCCCAATTCGGATGGGCTACGGCCTGTTCCGGAGTCACATCGGCCATAAGCTCAATCGGCATTTCCCGGAACGGCCCACCCGATGCCGTCAATAAGATACGCCTGACCTGTTTACCGTCGGTACCGGTTTTATAGTCGGCAGGCATGCATTGGAAGATGGCATTATGTTCGCTGTCAATGGGCAGTAACTGCGCGCCCGAAGCAGAAACTGCACCCATAAAAATGTCACCGGACATAACCAGCGCTTCTTTATTCGCCAGCAATACCGTTTTACCTGCTTTCGCTGCTGCTAAGCTCGGCAGCAGCCCGGCAGCACCGACAATGGCGGCCATGACCGAGTCCACTTCATCAAGGGTAGCAACGTCTGCCAAGGCTTTGGCCCCGGAAAGGACCTTGATTTCCGGAACAGCGGAATTAGCAATTAAAGCCTTAAATTCTTGTGCCTTACCTTCGTTCACGACCACCACATATTGTGGGCGGTGCACTAAACATTGTTCGAGCAAGGCATCAATATTGGAATTCGCCGTTAACGCCACAATTTTGTATAAATGCGGGTGGCGCGCGGCAACATCGAGCGTACTGACACCAATCGACCCGGTTGCGCCTAAGATACATAGGCCTTTCATTCAACCACTCCCGCCGTTTGTGCGTTTTCTATCATCCGATAAATCAAATAGATACCTGCATAGAAAAAAGGAACCGCAGCGATCATACTATCGATCCGGTCGAGAATTCCCCCGTGTCCGGGTAAAATCGAACCGCTTTCTTTGACGCCACTTTTACGCTTGACTACGCTAAAGAACAAATCGCCGTAAACGGAAATCAAGACAGTCAAAACCGAAAGCAAAATAAAATCCGACGCGTTCATCAATGGAAATCCGTAAATCAGGCTGAGTCCAATACCGCAAATCGCACCGGATAACAACGCACCGTAAAACCCTGCGAGGGTTTTGCCTGGACTGATTTCGGGCGCCAATTTGCTCTTTCCAAATTTCTTACCCGCAAAGTAGGCTGAAATATCAGCCACCCAGATCAATATCAGAAGATACATTGTCATTTCAGGGCCGTACAGCACCCTGAGACGGACTAAAAACATCCATGAGACAACCAATACAAAGCCGCCCAGCCATTTTTTTTGCGTTAATGTCAGTTCCAAATTCAATACGCCAGTGGGTGTATGTTTGATGAGAATCATGACTAACACCCAAAATATCACCGGCGGAATCACCAGCCATTCCAGCAAACCGGAATAATATCGGACGTCCGGGACATTAACAGTATCCATGAAATTGCTTATGGAACTCCAGCCCGATTTTTTTGCTTGCTGGTAAAGGGCTTGTTGGGCCGACTCATTGAAATATTGCAAGGCTTCAAGAAACTGGGTCCAAAACTGAATCCACAGCATCGGCAGAACCAAGGCAAGCAGGAATAGATATTTTTTGGACGGCTCGGTAATACCGATAAGATGGCTCCATTCCCAAGCGGCCAATAGTATGATCAGTCCGAAAATTAATGAAAAAAACTCCAAAGGTAATTGAAAGACTGCCAAAGTGACCAAGGATGCTAATACAATTGCCGTAATTACTCGCTCGCGTAACATTGATGATATTGGGTTAAGGTTAAAAAGATGCTGTTTTATTTATTATTTGGTCACCCGTATGCCCAAAACGCCGTTGTCGGCTTTTAAAACTGCTGATGGCGTCGTTCAGCGAATTTTCGTCAAAATCAGGCCAAAGGGTGGGGGTAAAGTAAAATTCGGTATAGGCTAATTGCCATAGTAAAAAATTACTGACGCGTTCTTCGCCGCCGGTCCTGATAAAAAGATCGGGGTCGGGCAAGTCGGCGGTAGACAAATGGGCATGAATAAGTTCCGGGCTGATTTGCTGCTTGCTTATCTCGCCCGCTTCGACCCTAACGAGAATCTTTTGAAAAGACTGGCAGAGATCCCACTGTCCGCCGTAATTGGCGGCGATGACCAGTGTTAATGCCTTGTTGTCTTTCGTTAGGGTTTCCCCCTCTAACATCAGGTTTTGCAACACATCCGGAAAAGCCGACCGGTCGCCGATGAAACGCAGGCGAATTCCGTTTTTATCGAGGGTTTTGATTTCCTTTTTTAAGGTTTCCCCAAACAAAGTCATTAATAATGAGACTTCGTCTTTAGGTCGACGCCAGTTTTCACTGCTGAAAGCGAACAGGGTAAGCACTTCAATTTCTTGTTTCGCGCAATGTTCTACAATTTTCCTGACAGTTTTAACACCTGCCCGATGCCCGAAGGTACGCGGCAGGTATTTTCTTTGCGCCCATCGTCCGTTCCCGTCCATTATTATCGCAATATGACGCGGTGTACCGTTATCAGGGAGCGAACTGGGATTGTCAGATTCAGCCATCAGGAATGCCTTTTACATTGACAATAAGTCGGCTTCTTTCTCTTCCAGCAGCTTTTCTACCTCTTTGATGTACTGATCGGTTGTTTTTTGGATTTTTTCTTCTGCGTTGCGGGCTTCATCTTCTGAGATAAGTTTTTCTTTCAACGCATCCTTAAT
>JBGAWU010000016.1:0-14505 GCA_044227425.1 Methyloglobulus sp. | reverse complement strand
ACTACGCTTTTCATTCAATAAAAATGTCGCGCATTCGATGGATAAATGGGCGATAACCTTTTCGGTGCCCTTTTTCATCGCTTCTTCTTCCAGCAGGCGCAAAACCGACAAAGCGACGGATTCGACATTCCTGATAGTGCCCTGCCCTTTGCAACGCGGACAGGTGATCTGGGTGGAGTCGCCCAACGAAGGCCGCATCCGTTGCCGTGACATTTCCAGCAAGCCGAAACGGGAGATCCGGCTGGTTTGGATACGGGCGCGGTCGATTTTGAGGGCATCGCGCAAATGATTTTCCACAATGCGCTGGTTTTTGTTTGACATCATGTCGATAAAGTCGATAACAAACAGGCCGCCTAAATCCCGGAGCCTTAGTTGGCGCGCAATTTCGTCAGCCGCTTCAAGATTGGTGTTTAAGGCCGTTTCTTCAATGTCGCTACCTTTGGTTGCTCGCGCCGAGTTGATGTCGATAGACGTCAACGCTTCAGTATGGTCGATGACGATTGACCCGCCTGACGGCAAGGAAACTTCGCGGCCATAAGCCACTTCGATCTGGGATTCGATTTGATAGCGGTTGAAGAGCGGCACTGCGTCCTGGTAAAGCTTGGCTTTGGGAAGCAAATGCGGCATAACTTGGCGCAAAAAGTTCTGCACCAGCTTGAAGGATTCTTCTTTGTCGATCAGGATTTCGTCGATATTGCCGCGCAAATGGTCGCGCAACGCCCGAATAATAACGTTACTTTCCTGAAAAACCAGAAACGGGGCAACCTGTTCGGTGGACGACCGTTCAATGGCGTCCCACAACTGTAACAGATAATTAAGGTCCCACTGGAGTTCTTCCGCGTTTTTTCCGCATCCGGCAGTCCTGACGATCATACCCATCGTCGCGGGGATCTCAAGGCTGGCAACGACTTCTCGCATATCGTTACGGGTATCGCCTTCTATGCGCCTTGAAATTCCGCCTGCTTTGGGATTATTGGGCATAAGCACCAGATAAGTTCCCGCCAGGCTGATATAGGTGGTAAGCGCGGCACCTTTGTTGCCGCGCTCTTCCTTCTCGATTTGAACGAGAATTTCCTGGCCTTCTTTTAATTGGTCTTTAACCGATTTACGGCGGCTTTCACCTTCATCGTTGTCTTGGGTCTGCAAATACGCGATTGATAAATGCGGCTTCGAGGCTGGGCTCTACCCGAGTGATGATCCCTTTGTATATGTTAGCTTTTTTTTGTTCCTTAGAAGGCACCTCTATATCAAAATCATAGAGTTTTTGCCCATCTACCAAAGCAACCCGCAGCTCTTCCGCCTGCGTAGCATTGATAAGCATTCTTTTCATTGTATTTCCTTTTTGTCTACTGCTCCAAATATCCAGAGTTTACTGATATAGACCAAGCTATCTATTACGCCAATTCAATTTACACAACGCGGACGTTAAGTCCGTTTCCGTTGCCTCATAATTTTATTGATGATTGTTAAGTAATTAAGCGGCTTGTTTCCGGTATCCCGACCCTTATGTCTGCCTTCTTGGCTGAAGAATAGATAAAGTCAACGTGGGCGGTGCGCGTAGTTTCGTAACTAAGCAATGTGTCTCTTGTCAATCTTAAACGTAAAGTCTGTTTTGGACAGCGTAATGTATTAATTCATTCGTCAAGGGTGAATGACCAACCCGAAAATTCTTGCGGCTGAGGCGTCGGTTTTTTGTTCATAATAGCTTTAGTCGTCATCAGCCTGCCCAATCTTTAAGCCTTCTTACCAAGAAACCTTAAAGTATCGACTATTTTTATTCAAAGCCTCAATAATATAGCAACCTTATTGCTTTTCATCAATTTAAACAATCAAACTGGCCAATATACTGGTATTATTTACCGCATGAAGATAGCGCAAGAATGCATTGCCCCCAAAGTCCAATGGGTGGAAATCACTGAAGACAATAGCGAGCAACGGTTGGATAATTTTCTAATTACGTTGTTGAAAGGCGTCCCTAAAAGCTGCATATACCGGATCGTACGCAAAGGCGAAGTTCGAGTCAACAAAGGCCGGGTGGACATTAAATACCGCTTGGCCGTCGGCGACATCGTAAGGGTGCCGCCCGTGCGACGGGCGGAAACGCTGGATCATGTCCCGCATCTCAGCAAAGGAATGGCCGACCTCCTCAAACAAAGTATTTTGTTCGAGGATAATGCGATCCTGGTCATCAATAAACCCTCCGGATTAGCCGTCCACGGCGGCAGCGGCGTCGATTCTGCAGTCATTGAGGGATTCAGGGAAATCAACCCTGAACAACGTTTCCTGGAACTGGTTCATCGGCTTGACCGCGATACGTCTGGCTGTTTACTGATTGCCAAAAAGCGGAGCGCCTTACGGGCATTACATGAACAATTCCGCGACGATACGGTCTCAAAAACGTATTTGGCCCTACTTTCAGGGCAATGGACAAAAAAAGAGGCCGTCGTTAACCAACCTTTACTCAAAAACGTAAGCAAAGGGGGAGAAAGGGTCGTTGTGATTAACCCGCAGGGTAAACAATCGGAAACTTTATTTAAACGATTAAAGTTGTATCCGGATGCAACCCTGGTCCGAGTCGAACCCAAAACCGGAAGAACCCACCAAATCCGGGTACATGCCGCTTTTTTAAATCACCCGATTATCGGCGATGAGCGTTACGGCTTAAATCAACCCAATAAACTGTTTAAGGACAAAGGCTACAAAAAAATGTTCCTGCATGCCGAAACACTGGCGTTCCTTCACCCCGGTACGGGAGAAAACGTAACGTTCTCGGCGCCATTACCACAACACTTTAATACTTACATCGATAATGAAGAAGAAATTTGACTTGATTGTTTTCGATTGGGACGGCACCCTAATCAACACGATTGACTGGATTGTCGATTGCTTGCAAAAAGCAGGCGTACAATATGGCTTTAACCAACCTGAACCACAAGCCGCAAAAGATGTCATAGGGCTGTGTATCGATAACGCAGTCGCCGCTTTATACCCTGAAGCGGATGTTGTCACTCAAAAAAATATAGTAACCACTTACAGCAATGCCTATTTTTCCAAGCAGCTCAGTCAAGCCGATTTTTTTCCTGGCGTTTATGAAATGCTGCTAAATTTAAAACAATCCGGTTATCAGCTTGCCGTCGCCACCGGTAAAACCAGGGTCGGGCTAACTGAAGCTTTAACCGCAACGGCGACGGAAGGTATTTTTGATGTAACCCGTTGTGCTGATGAAACGGCGTCAAAACCCGATCCTCAAATGCTACATGAAATCATGCAGCACACACAAACCCTCCCTGAACGGACGCTGATGGTCGGCGATTCCATCCATGACATGAAAATGGCGTGCAATGCGAAAATCGCTTCAATTGGGGTGACTTGCGGCGCAAACGACCAGGAATCGTTAATGCAATACAATCCGTTAGCCTGTTTGCAATGGCCAACGGAACTGTTAAATATTATTTTTTAAGGTAAGGTTGATGGAAAACCAATGGAATAATCAAGAAAATCCGGCCACAGCAAAACCTGGCTGGGAACGCGAGCTTGTTGAAAAACTAGCGTTTTCCGCCATTACAGAGCAAAGACGGGCGAGACGTTGGGGTATTTTTTTCAAATTATTGATGTTCGGTTACCTGATGGTCGTTTTCGCTGTCGCCATGTATCCCAAATTTAAACAGGAAATCCAGGCTAACAGTAAATCCCACACTGCCGTTATTAATCTGGTGGGAATGATTGCTGAAGACCAGGATGCCAACGCAGAAAGCATCATTGATAGCTTAAGGGAAGCCGTAAAGGACAAAAATACAAAGGGCATCATTTTCCATGCCAACTCCCCTGGTGGTAGTCCGGTCCAATCCAGCTATGTTTATGATGAAATCAAAAAAATCAAAAAAGACCATCCGCAATTACCTATCCATGCTGTGGTAAGCGATATTTGCGCGTCCGGTTGCTATTACATAATTTCTGCCACGGATAAAATTTACGCCAGCCCGGCCAGCCTAATCGGATCGATCGGAGTGATCATGGATAGTTTCGGATTCGTCGAAACCATGCAGAAATTAGGGGTGGAACGGCGTTTATTAACGGCCGGTACCCATAAGGCGCTACTCGATCCGTTTTCGCCGACAAAACCGGACGAACATGCGTATATGCAAGGTTTAATCGACCAAGTGCATCAACAATTTATCAATGCTGTTAAAAACGGCAGGGGTACAAGGCTTAAAGAAACACCGGATATGTTTTCTGGCCTGGTGTGGACGGGCGAGGAAAGCGTTAAACTCGGAGTCATCGATGGCATGGGAAGTAAAGATTATGTCGCCAAGGAAATCATTGGGGCGGAAACGTTGATTGATTTTACCAAGCAAGAACGTTTGGTGGACCGGATTGCCGGAAAACTGGGCGCATCTTTCGGTTTAGAACTTAAAAACTTAGGAACGCACTGGTTTTTGCATTAATAATTCAGTGTGGATTCATTGTGTTCGTCTACACTTAGCCAATAGCAATTAATGACAAATATTAATTTTAAATTAGCGCTTTACTCTAAACCAATTGTTACTACCAGCAGTGCGAACAATGAAAATGCCAGCCCTTTTTTTACTACTCATCACTTTATCCCCTGTGTGCTGGGCGGAAGGAGAGCCGGTTCCGTCCAAGCTCAGTCTTGACGAAGCAACAAAACAAGTTTTAAAAGAAGGCAATAAACGGGTATTGGGCGCATCTACAGAAACCATAAACGGCAAAGAAACCCACATCATTAAAGTGCTAACACCCGACGGGCATATTCAACATTATAAAATCGACGCAATAACTGGCGCGGTTATTACCGAATAACCTTCACTCCCAATCGGTTTTATAACGTATTGTCTTAAGGAGAATCCATGCGAATCCTGGTCGTTGAAGACGAACTCATTCTTTGCAAACAAATCCACGAATACCTGGAAACCAAAGGCTTTGCCGTCGATACCGCCAACACCGGCAAAGACGGCTACTTCATGGGCAAGGAATACCCAATGGACGCCGCAATCATCGACATAGGTTTACCTGATTTTTCCGGAATCGAACTCATTCGACGGCTTCGGAAAGATAAAATAAAACTTCCTATCCTTATCCTGACTGCCCGGAGCCGCTGGCAAGAAAAAGTGGAAGGGCTGGAAGCCGGCGCCGACGATTATCTGGTTAAACCGTTCCATTACGAAGAACTCTTGGCCAGGATTAACGCGCTGATCCGCAGGTCGGCAGGCCAAGCCCAACCGGTCCTCAGCCACGACAATATCGAACTTAACACCGTTACCCAAGAAGTTTACGTTTCAGGAGAAAAACTGGAATTAACCGCGTATGAATATAAGGTGTTGGAATATCTGATGTTCAGAAAAGGCGAATTGATTTCGAAAACAGTATTAACAGCCCATATCTACGATGAGGACTTCGATAGGGATAGCAACGTCATCGAGGTATTTATCGGACGCTTACGTAAAAAACTGGATCCCGACGGCACCCGTAAACCCATTGAAACCCTTCGCGGCAGAGGTTACCGTATCCCGTTGTAATCACTGACACTTTTACTTTTTTATACGCCTTTGAAAACCAAGTCTTTAAGCTTCCGATTATTAGTCACAGAAGGTATTGTACTGGCGGTATTTTTTGCCTTGGTTGCGGTCGTACTCGAGCAAAGTTTTAGAAACAGCGCGGAAGAAGCGCTCAAGGAACGGCTGCAAGTCCAGATTTTTTCCCTGCTTTCAACTGCAGAATTGAAAAACACCGGCGACTTGACACTCCCCGCCAACCTGCCTGAACCCCGGTTCATTAACCCAGGCTCAGGGCTTTACGCGTTTATCCAACAACCCAATAAAAAGCTGGTCTGGCGGTCGCCTTCATCCATCGGCCTCGACATCCCAGCCCCTCCAGAAAAATTGGGTGTCGGCAATACCTATTTCTTAGCGGATAACCCGCGCCGTTATTTTTTGCATTACGGCATCGCCTGGAAAAATCTTTCAGGCGTTGAAAAAGAATATATTTTTACGGTTGCGGAAGACTCTGAATTTGTCAGTCAGCAAGTTGACCGTTTCCGGAAAGCACTCTGGTTTTGGCTGGTTATTATCGGTATTAGCCTTATATTCCTTCAATTTACGCTTTTAAGATGGTGCTTAAAACCGCTCAGGATCATTGTTAAAGACCTCAATGCAATTGAGAACGGAGAGAAAACACTTTTGGATGGTGAATATTCCTCCGAACTCCACGGGTTAGCCGGAAACTTAAACGCGTTTATCAGCCATGAGCGCGCCCATCTGGAACGCTACCGGAATACTTTGGCCGATTTAGCCCATAGCCTAAAAACACCGCTGGCTATTTTGCGCGGTTGCTCTGAATCGTTCAGCGATAACAAAGAAACGGTACAAGAACAGATTTCGATCATGAATAAAATTATTGAGTACCAATTGCAACGAGCGGCGGCAAAAGGCGAACAAAAATCGCTTAAAGGAATTGACTTAACCACTTTCCTGAACAAGCTCAGCGCTTCGCTCAATAAAGTGTATATCGACAAGGCCATCAACATCAAAATAACCCTACCGGAACAATGCCAAATCTACTTTGAAGAAGGCGACCTCTATGAAATCGTCGGCAATATATTGGATAACGCATGTAAATGGTGCCGCCATACGGTCTACGTAAGCGTGACGAAAAATCCGCGTAAAGACCGACGGAATTATGCCCTGCTCCTGCAAATTGACGATGACGGCCCCGGAATTCCGGACGGCAAACTCAACGAAATCCTAAAACGGGGCGTCCGTGCGGATGAAAACATTCACGGACATGGCATCGGTATGACCGTTGTGTACGACCTGGTTGCGATTTTAGGCGGTAAGCTGGAAGGAAATAAAAGCATTGAATTAGGCGGAATGAGCTGGCGAGTTTACTTGCCATAAGATCACCAACATATCGTTTTAAAAAATTCATTTCTACCACAGTCTTCTAGTATCCAGCCAAACGACTTCACCGTCATTTTTCTTGACTTGCTCTACCATATGGGCGGTACCACCTGCACCATCGCCGCTGTCACCGTTCCACAAACAGATGAAGCGCACTTTTTCCGGGCCATAGGCCAAGGCAGTATTCAGTATCCATAAATTACACGCCTCAAAAGGATTTTCGTCTTCGGAAACCAGTGCTGGCATACAAAGTACCGGCTGGTTCATTTTCTTCCTAATCGTGTTGTAACAGTCAAGCCAGCTTCCTTGCGAAGCAAGCACAGACCGTGCAATAAATTCCGGCTCGGGAAAGGGTTGTAAAAATTGAAGGATAACGTTTCTGGACTGGCATTGTCCGGCAAAGATCAGGTCGCCGCCGCCGGCACCTTGCGTAAAGGCAAAATCTTCATGATTTGCACCGAGACTATCCAACACATGGCTAATTTCCGCATCAACGATTGCTGTTTTATCTAACGGGAATCGGGGAATCGGGCGATCCGGCGCATCAACCATGTGACCCGAGAAGACCAATACCTGCCTGGGTTGGAAGACTGTCTGTGAGGGCTTTTTCGTAACATTGTCCAAATGATTTATACCGCTATCAATTTGCTTTTTATCTAATCCATCCGACAATCCATACTATAGTAAATTCTGGACATCCCAAAAGTAAATTTATGTTTAGAATGTATCATATTGGCTGGGACGACATCTCCCGTATTGAAGTCGGATCGATGGCCTTTTACAGTTCAACCGACCCTAGAATCATTCATGAAACTGCTCCGCAGGCAATTCTTATTAGGCTTACTTACTTCTGTAGGTTTCTTCGGGCTTTACCGATTTGCCAGCCAACTATTTCCCGGCGGGAAACCCGTTCCCGGCCAATTGCTAGGTGCGTCCTCCCTTATCGGCCACAAATTAAAATCCGGCAATTTCCCGGCCCCAACCCGAACGCTGCAAAAACAAGCCGTCATTATCGGCGGCGGCATAGCGGGATTGGCTGCAGCTTACCGACTCGCCAAAGCCAGTTTCCATGACTTTGTGCTGCTGGATTTGGAACAACAAACGGGCGGCAATGCTTGTAGTGGTAAAAATACGGTTTCGGCATATCCTTGGGGAGCGCATTATGTGCCGTTGCTTACGGCGGAATCAGCGGGCGTCCGTCGTTTATTCGAGGAGTTAGGCGTTATCACCGGCTACGACGCAACCGGCTTGCCTGTCTATCATGAATACTTCATCTGCAATGATCCGAACGAACGGTTGTATCGATGGGGGCGCTGGCAGGACGGTTTAGTTCCAACCGTCGGTATCAGCAACGAAGATAAAGCCCAATACCAGCGCTTTTTCAATTTTGTGAGCGAATTGAAAGAACGCAAAGGCCGCGATGGATATCGACTGTTTGCTATCCCGGTCGACCTGAGTTCCCAGGATGAAGAATGGCTTGCCCTGGACAAGCTGAGCATGACGCAATGGCTCGATGTTCAAAACTACACAAGCCAACCCCTGCGCTGGTATATTAATTACTGTTGCCGGGATGATTTCGGTACGACGATTGAACATACCTCGGCTTGGGCGGTATTACATTACTTCGCTTCCCGCAACGGCAAGGCCGCAAACACCGCGTCGGACAGCGTCATCACCTGGCCTGAAGGCAACGGTTGGCTGGCGGATAAATTATCAAAGCCGGTGCAAGCCAATATCGTTACCCAGGCCTTATGTTATGCGGTGAACCATGACGGTACGGGGGTCTGTGCCGATTATTGGGATGTACGGACGGAAACTTCTCAACGCATCGAATGCAAGTCGGCGATTATCGCCACCCCCCGGTTTGTCGCTGCTAAACTTTTGAAGCCAAACCAGCTTTTGCTGGATGCCAAGGAGTTTTCCTATTCCCCTTGGGCAATCGCCAATATTACCCTCAGCAAACTACCGGAAGGTAAAGGCATGGCATTGAGTTGGGATAACGTGGTATTCAACAGCGAGTTGTTAGGCTATGTCAACGCGACCCACCAAATCACCCAAATGCAACCGACCGCCACCGTAGTGACTTATTACTGGCCGTTGAGCCATGTCAGCCCGGAAGAAGCTAGACAACAAGCGTTGCGTCGTCCGTACAGCGAATGGCAAAGCATTTTTTTGCAGGAACTGTTGCATATTCATCCCGAACTCGACGGTTATGTGGAACGGGCCGATATATGGCTTTGGGGACACGGCATGATAAGGCCAACGCCCGGCTTTATCTGGGGTCACGGACGCAAAGCAGCGCTCATTCAACAGCCACCAATTTTTACCGCGCATTCGGATATGAGCGGCATTTCGATTTTTGAAGAAGCTTATACGCACGGTGTAAGGGCTGCCGAAAATGTATTAGCCTATCTGAACATTCCTTACGAAAGTGAATTATGAAACCCAATCCGCAACCGTGGATTTTTTCCGCCCGCTTCGATACGTGGTTTATCCTTGCGCCTGCGCTTTTGATTTCGTTGACTGCCCTTATTTTTTCAGATCCAGCCAGCCAACTCAACTTATTGCCGGACGGGTTGTGGTTGGTTTTAATCGTCGGCATTGACGCGGGACATGTCTACAGCACCTTATTTCGCACCTATCTGGTTCGGGACGAACTGCGCCACCGGCAAACCTTGTTGACATTGACACCGATCCTGGCTTGGCTAGCCGGTTGTTTGTTGTACAGCATTGATAGCATGGTGTTTTGGCGGGCGCTGGCCTATTTAGCCCTGTTTCATTTTATCCGGCAGCAGTACGGTTTTATGATGATCTACGGGCGCAACGAACGGGATTTGCCCCGCTATTACAAACTGCTCGATAAAGCCGCTATTTATCTTGCTACGCTTTATCCAGTCATTTATTGGCACTGCCATCAACGCACCTTCGACTGGTTTATCGAAGACGATTTCCTTAAGCTCAATGCGCCCTGGTTAAGTTTTGTCACCGGCGGTTTTTACCTCACTGTGCTGCTCGCATATCTAGTCAAAGAAATCGCACTATCCTGCAAAACGCGGAAGATTAACCGTCCACGCAATCTCATGTTATTAGGTACGGCTTTGTCATGGTATGTGGGTATCGTCGCTTTCAATAACGACCTGATATTTACGGCATGTAATGTAATTGCGCACGGTGTCCCTTATTACGCCCTTGTTTGGGCTTATGGTTATAAACAAACGAGGATATCAAATTCAAGCTATGTATTCGCCTGGCTCGACAAACTGTTCAACTGGAAAACCGTACCACTTTATCTTTTCTTCTTATTCGGTTTGGCGTTTTTAGAAGAAGGCATTTGGGATGGTTTGATCTGGCGCGAACATTGGCAAGTGTTCAGACTTTTCAATCTATTGCCTGCTGTCGGTTCTTCGCAGGCTTTAGCATGGCTCGTGCCTTTACTCGCCCTGCCCCAAGCGACGCATTATCTTTTGGATGCTTTTATCTGGCGCTTGCATCGTAAAGATACGGAGTGGAAAAAGATATTGTTTTACCAACTTCCAGAAGGCCATTGATTCCGATTAAACCATTCATTACCCATTAAACTCAATGGTTACCGCCGCACCGCCTAAAACGCTGTTTTCGATACTCAATCGGCCCTGATAGGCTTCCACAATATCGGCAACCACGCTCAATCCTAAACCGTGCCCCGGGATGCTTTCATCGATACGCCCGCCGCGTTGGAGGATAAGCTGGATATGTTCAGGATCAATGCCGGGACCGTCGTCTTCCACGCTTAATATCAGGTGTTGGCCTTCCTTATTGCCGCAAACCTCGATCCGGTTGTTGCACCATTTAAAGGCATTGTCCAAAAGGTTGCCCATGATTTCGATCAGGTCGGACTCGTCGCAACGGAAAGATAGCGTCGGCCCGATACGGTTGGTAATCTGGATATCTTTATTCCGGTAGACTTTGGTTAATGATGCGATAATCCTTTCCACAATTGCATTAACGGCAACTGGCGGCAAGGTCGAAACGTCATTCGCAGCGTTTGCACGTTGCAGTTGCCGTTCGACGATACGCATCATCCGCAGGCTTTGTTCCTGCACAGTATCGGGTAGCGTTTCGGGTTGGTCGATACCCCCGAGTAAAACGGCTAAGGGCGTTTTCAGGCTATGTGACAAATCAGCTAAAGCGTTGCGGTAACGGGTCTGGCGGGCCCGCTCCTGCACCAGCAAATTATTGATTTTGTCAGTTAATACCCTGATTTCCCTAGGATAGCGACCATCAATCCGAGGGCTCTCTCCGGTTTCAATGGCGCTCAGTTCATGACTGACATTACGCAAAGGTTTAAGCCCCCAACGCAACACCAGGATTTGAGTGACAAGCAGTAATACCAGGGCGCTTGCTAATCCGCCCCAGAGCCGATGCCGGTAAAGGCTGATTTGTTGATATAGGGGAGTTAACTCAACCATTAAATAAAAATTATACGAATAAATACCCGATTTAAGCGTCCGTTGGAAACCGAAACCTAATAAAGAATAATCATTGCCATCTTCCATTTTCACGGTTTCCCATCGCTTTTCGCCGACTTTTAAGGCGAATGGTTTCGGTGCTTGCCGGTTATGGAGGGACGGGGAACGCCATAACAATAAATCGCTTCCATTACGGGCGACAAACGCATAAAGCCCGGAATCGGTCAGTGCCAGTTGCGGGAAAGGCAGATTGGTAGGCAATGGCATAATCAACCGTCCTTTTTCGTCAAGGTCGGAGGACGTCAGCAGTTGATATACTTGCCCCAACATCTTCTCACGCATCGACAACCGGGCGCTTTCGCTGAAAGCGTTGTCGATCACGACTCCCATTACGGTCAAAAAAATGACCAGTACAAGGATAACGGTAAAGTTAAGCCTGAAATAAAGTGAATTTAACACTTATTGCAAACGGTAACCCCGGCTACGGACGGTTTCTATCGGATTGCGGACGCCTTCGGGATCGAGTTTTCGACGTAAGCGCCCCAGCAACACGGTGAGCACATTACTTTCCGGATCGTTGTCATGGGGGTAGAGATAGTTACGCAGTTCATCTTTTGAGACCACTTTTTCAAAGCGTTGCGCTAGGTATTCCAGCATACGGTATTCGAATGTTGTGAGTTCGACGATTTGCCCATCGAGCATCGCTTTTTGGGACTCCAGATTAAGGACCAGATTTCCGCATTTCAGCAACGATTGAGGGGCGCCGACTACGCGGCGAATGAGGGCTTTAATACGCGCGGAAAGCTCCTCCATTTGAAAAGGTTTGGCCAAATAATCGTCGGCGCCCGCCTCAAGACCCTCAACCCGTTCTTCCCAACGCCCGCGCGCCGTCAGAACTAAGATAGGAAGTTGGCTGCCTTGCCGCCTGAGTTGTCTGATGATTTCAAGTCCGGGAATGCCAGGCAAACCCAAATCCACGATAGCGGCATCAAACGGGTATTCCATGGCGAAATAAAGCCCTTCCTTGCCGTCCCCGGTTTCATCGACTTGATAGCCTTGGTTTTCAAAATACCGGCTAATTTGGGAGCGGATGTTGCTTTCATCCTCGATAATCAATATACGCACAGCCTGATAGTTTATTCCGGTAAATTGAGGTTTTTCAGCGCCAATACTAACTTAATTTAACAAATTTTAACGCTATCTCCGCGTACGGTTGGATTTTAATAGGTTAAATCCAGACCGACAACGTCCCTGGTATTTATAATAAACTTATCTTATCAGCATTATCTTCGGCACATCCGATTTGATTCACTCAGGTTAAACGCCGTCAGCCCAGGCAGAAAAAATCTAATCCAGTTAAAGCTTACAGCCCAGGACAAGGGGCAAATGCACAACTGGGGGCGACTCGACTGACGTATGTTTTCCCATCCGGACATAACATCGCATCATCGGGACAAAAAACGAGTTCTTCCGTACACACAGGCACAAGGTTAACCGAATAAGCTGTAGTAACAGGGTTCGGTTTAATAGAACCGAGCTGTTTTACGAAATGACCGAATTTTTTAGTCACTGGAGCGGCTTGGGCACAAGCAGAGAATCCGCCTTCTATCCCGTAGCTTCGCACGATAAATTTATCGACCGTCCCTGCCGCTACCGCATGTCCCACGACTTGTTTAACCGTATCGAAAGCCGCGCCATCGACAGCTGGCCCGATACCGCCAATATTAATTTCAACCGCTCGGTCGCCCGCATTGGCCGTTGAGGCCAGTAACAGCATGAGTGAAAAAATAGAGCTTAATTTAATTTTTATCATCATTTTCTCCAAAGAATTTCGAAATGTTAATAATTGATTACCTGTGTATTTTTGTATTCGTCGCTTTTTGTTCCTAAAGAGTGTTTATTTAAAATTTGCCAATCCTGTTATCTTTATTAATACCGACATAACCGGAACTCGGCTAGCGAATCCGGTATCCTTCGTCTTTTCAAGTAGCTATTAAATTTCATCAATGTTTACAGATGTCGGCCACGTTTGAATACGCTAACACGGTTTACCCCGTAGCCACCAACATCAGCCAATCAAAAATTAATAGTAAAAACGAAGTATTTTTTGGCGAGAATCAACAGCATATCAAAATAAAGGTGAACGGATTGTTAACAGAAAATTGCACTCGCAGACTGACTTTGAGTCCGGTATCATGATGAAACCATCGACTTTTACAGGTATGAACCATGAGGATAATTTGCGGGCTTTCCCACCTTCAGAAGCAGGTTAAAACAGCGATTAATATGCTGGGGCCAGTATGGATAACCGTTATCATGCTAAGCCTTTGCCCCCAACACGCTTCGGCTTTTCATGTTGATATGAACGTTGCCGATGGGAATGGCGGAAAAATCGTCGGCTCCGAAAGCAGCGCGGGATGCACGCAAAACTGCACACTGCAAATATACTCAAAAAAGCTGGTCAGCCTGTTTGCCGTAGCTGACGAAGGTTATCGCTTTGCCGGTTGGAATGGCGGCTGTGAAAATCATTTAGGCCCCTTGTGCACCCTTATCTTAAAAGAGAATGTCAAAGTCGGCGCACGGTTCGTTAAAACCAGGTCGATTTCGCCCCCGTCCCAGGCCATCCTGCTTCTGCACGACGTCAATGAATACCAGACCGTCTGGAATGAATATATCGATCAAAGGTTTAATAACCATTGTCCGGTCATTTACGGCGGCGTTCTAATGGAAAAAGATTCAGTCGAACCGCACATTAAAACCCATTGCTACCGTATCTCTTTCGGATATTACAAGTTCCTTCAACAGGAATTGGCAGCAAAAGGGATACTGGCTAGCCGATCGGCAAGGGACAACAGAGAAAACCCGCTCCCTCCCAAATATCTCGGCAATGAAATCCGTGCGGCACTTCTAGGTATTATGAACCGGCAACCTAAGCTTCTGCTAACGCTCGTCAGTCACGGCAAGGCAACGCAGGCGGCGCAATCGTTTTTACAATCCGGCAATGAAGAAAAAAACGCCGTCAGTGGGTTACTCGCGCTAACGGCCCCAGGCGATTTTGGCAAAGCTGCAAACGACGGTCTTTTGCAATTAAATAAAGAATCTGCACCCGGACATCTTGATTTTATAAACATCGAAGCCAA
>JBGAWU010000169.1:0-5852 GCA_044227425.1 Methyloglobulus sp. | reverse complement strand
AGAATATAACGGGTTATTCAAAAAACATTGGCAAGACCTTAAGAAAGAGGAAATCGACATCCAGCAGTCGCATGGCGGCAGCGGCACACAGTCCAGGGCTGTCATTGATGGCCTGGAAGCGGATGTCGTCACCTTGGCCTTGGCCTACGATGTTGACCAGCTTTACAGCAAAGCCCGTTTAATCCCAGAAAACTGGCAAAGCCTGTTGCCCAACAACAGTTCGCCTTATACCTCAACCATTGTGTTCGTGGTGCGGAAAGGCAACCCCAAGCAAATCAAGGATTGGTCTGATTTGGTCAAAGAGGGCGTGAGCATCGTCACCCCGAACCCGAAAACGTCGGGTGGGGCGCGTTGGAATTACCTCGCGGCTTGGGCCTATTCATTAAAGCTTTACGGCGACAAAGAAGATGAAGCCAAAGGTTTTATTGGCAAGCTGTACAAGAATGCCGCCGTGCTGGATACCGGTGCGCGGGGTTCGACCACCAGTTTTGTCGAGCGCGGCATCGGTGATGTCCTGATAACCTGGGAAAACGAAGCCTATCTGGTGCTGAACGAATTCGGTGCGGATAAATACGAAGTCGTCACGCCGTCATTCAGCATCCTGACCGAACCGCCCGTTACCGTCGTGGAAAAAGTCGCCAAGAAAAACGGTAACTTGGATATCGCCCAAGAATATTTGAAATACCTATACAGCCCCGAAGCGCAAGAGATCATTGCCAAGAACCATTACCGCCCAACCGGCAAGGACGCTATCGCCAAATATGCCAAGCAGTTTCTCGATTTGGAATTGGTGACAATCGCCCAACTCGGCGGCTGGAACGAAGTGCAGAAGAAACATTTTGCTGATGATGGCGTGTTCGACCAGATTTACGATCAAGGCAAATGACATTAATCCGGCCTGGGCTTTTTGAAGTCATTTTTAGGATGGTCAAAGAGACAGGTCAGATTTTTTACATCGCAATATCGCTCTGTTTAATTTTGCAAAGTGGAAAACCACAGGCGGAAATAATTAATGTCACAAAGTAAGATTATGCCGGGATTCAAGCCAGCACTGGGTTATACACTGGTTTACCTAAGCCTGGTCGTACTTATTCCGCTAAGTACGCTGGTATTTAAAAGCCTGCAACTCAGTTGGGAAGATTATGTCGCCATCATTACCCATAAGCGCATTGTCGCGTCATTCCAGGTCAGCTTCGGAAGTGCCCTGGTTGCGGCGGGCATCGCCAGTTTATTCGGCCTGATTATCGCCTGGGTGTTGGTGCGTTATTCGTTTACGGGGCAGAAATTTTTCGATGCCCTCATCGATCTGCCGTTCGCCTTGCCGACGGCAGTGGCGGGCATTGTGTTGGCAACCATTTTTCAACCCACCGGTTTTCTTGGGAAGCTATTACTTGACAGCTTTGGCATCCAGGTGGCATTCAAGCCCTTGGGGATTGTGGTGGCGCTGATTTTTATCAGCATCCCGTTTGTGGTTCGCACCGTCCAGCCGGTGTTGCAGGAATTCGATACGTCCATGGAGGAAGCCGCCGCCAGTATGGGGGCATCACGGGCGCAAATTTTCAGCAAAATTATCTTCCCTAATCTCTTTCCGGCCTTGTTGACTGGCTTCGCCATGTCATTTGCCAGGGGCGTGGGCGAATACGGCTCGGTGATTTTTATTGCCGGGAATTTGCCCTATATCTCGGAAATCGTGCCGCTGTTAATTGTTACCAAACTGGAACAGTACGATATGGAAGGCGCAACGGCGATTGCCTTGACCATGCTGGTGATTTCATTCGCGTTGCTGCTGGTCATCAATTTACTCCAACAATGGGTACGCAAGCGCTCTGGACAATAACAAGGAAACCCGGATGACAGCCATCACCCAAGAAATCAACACGACTAAAACGTCGATTACGGCTTCGGCCTTACGCGACCCCGATTGGCTAAGGTGTGGTCTGATTGCCGTGGCCTTGAGTTTTATTTTCCTGTTCCTGTGCCTGCCGTTAGGGCTGGTCGTGTTCCAGGCTTTTTCCAAAGGCTTAGTGGCATTTGGGTCAGCGCTAAGCCAACCGGATACCTTGGCGGCGATCAAATTAACCTTGCTGACGGCATTGGTGACCGTGCCGTTAAACACTGTGTTCGGAATCGCGGCAGCCTGGGCGATAACCCGCTTTGAGTTTAAGGGGAAAAGTTTCCTGACGACCTTGATCGACTTGCCGTTTTCAGTGTCGCCGGTCATTTCCGGCGTGATTTTTGTCCTGCTGTTCGGGCTGCAAGGCGTGTTCGGGCCTTGGCTGAGCGACCACGACATTAAAATCATTTTCGCCGTCCCCGGCATTATCCTGGCGACCTTGTTCGTGACCTTCCCATTCGTGGCAAGGCAACTTATCCCTTTGATGCAGGAAATGGGCAGTGAGGAAGAGGAGGCTGCCTTATCGCTCGGCGCGAGCAGTTGGCGGATGTTCTTCCAGATTACACTGCCCAATATCAAATGGGCCTTATTGTACGGCGTATTGTTGTGCAACGCCCGTGCAATGGGGGAATTCGGCGCGGTTTCGGTGGTATCAGGCCACATCAGGGGATTGACCAATACCTTACCGCTGCATGTGGAAGTCAGTTACAACGACTACGATGTTGTCGGCGCATTTGCCAGTGCTTCAATATTGGCAAGTTTGGCGATTGTCACGCTAATCCTAAAAACCTTGCTCGAATGGAAGCGGGCGGAGGATTAACGGATAGGCGCAAGACTAAAGACTAAGGACTAAAAGTTTCGTCTTTAGTCTTTGGTCTTTCGTCTGAAAGTAATCTTATTTAATGGTAAACCATCATGAGCATCGTCCTCGAACAAATCAGCAAAAAGTTCGACCAATTTTCGGCCCTGGACCATATTGACCTGGAAATCCCGGAAGGCGAACTGGTCGCCTTGCTGGGTCCTTCCGGTTGCGGCAAGACCACCTTGCTGCGGATAATCGCCGGACTCGAACGCCCGGATGCAGGAAAAGTCCTGTTAAGCGGTGAGGACAAGACCGACCAGGATGTCCGCAAGCGCGGCATCGGCTTTGTGTTCCAACACTATGCCTTGTTCCGGCACATGACCGTGTTCGACAATGTGGCGTTTGGCTTGCGCGTTAAGCCAGCAAAGCAACGTCCCAGCGAAGCGATTATCCGCAAAATTGCCCATGATTTATTAAACCTGGTGCAACTGGACTGGCTGGCCGACCGCTTTCCCGACCAGTTATCCGGCGGCCAACGCCAACGGATTGCCCTGGCGCGGGCATTGGCGGTCGAACCTAAAGTTCTATTGCTGGACGAACCCTTCGGTGCACTGGATGCCAGCGTCCGTAAGGAATTGCGACTGTGGCTGCGGCATTTGCACCAAAAAATCAATGTGACCACAATCTTTGTCACCCACGACCAGGAAGAGGCGATGGAGGTCGCTAGCCAAATCGTCGTGCTGAACCATGGCAAGATTGAACAGAAAGGTACGCCCAGCGAAATTTACGACCACCCTAAAAATAATTTCGTCTCCCAATTTATCGGCCACACCAATGTGTTTGATTTGTTGAAAGGCGATGGTGCTTGGCTTAAGGGCGGGGGCATCGCGCTTGATGATCCCCAAGGGATAACCGCCCATGTCCGCCCGCATAATATCTCTGTTGAAAAACTCAATGGCAATGCCGCATCGCCGATTATCTTGAAGGACTGGCAACATTTGGGTGCAACGATCCGGCTGGAGTTAAGCAACGAGGGAAAGAACGGTTCAACAAAAACAATTTATGCCGAAATGCCCAATGAACAATTCAGGCAATTGGAATTGAGCAAGGGCGATCCGGTAGCGTTATCCATTAAACATGCCCATTGGTTCGACTGAACGATGAACTTGAACCAACTGGAAATCCTGCATCTCCTTCAAGAGACGGACTATAACCTAACGAAGACGGCGGCAAAAATGCATGTTGTCCAATCCGCAGTGAGCAGGCAACTGATGATGCTGGAGGAAGAAATCGGCACACCCTTGTTTGAGCGACACGGCAAGCGCTTGTTAGGCCCAACACCTTTGTGCGAGCGCATTTTGGCGGAAGTTTCTTCGGTTAACCAAGCAAAGCGCAATATCCGGCAAATCGCTGACGATTACCTGGACATCCGCAACGGCACCTTGCACATCGCCACCACCCACACGCAAGCTCGGTATTTTTTGCCTGCGCCGATTAGCCGGTTCAGGGAGAAATTTCCCTGGATCAAAATCTACATGGAGCAATCATCGCCCTTAAACTTAATTAATTTGTTGCACCAACATAAGGCCGACATCGCCATTTGCACCGAACAAATGGTGGAAGATGAGAAATTGGTCATCCAATCCTGTTACCAATGGCATCACATTGCGATTGTCCCCAAGAGGCATGTGTTGACGCAAGGGGAAATTACCTTGCAGCGGTTGGCGGGCTTTCCCATATTGACCTATAGCCGAGGCTTCACCGGGCGCAGCAATATCGAAAAAGCGTTTGATAAGGCAGGGATTATGCTCGACATAACCCTTGCCGCCGCCGACTCGGATGTCATCAAGACATACGTACGGTTGGGTTACGGCGTTGGCATTATTTCCAGCATGTCGTACGAACCGCAGATTGATTCCGATTTGGTGGCGCAGGATTTATCCCGCCTCATTCCTGTCTCGACAACCAAGCTCGCTTATTTGAAGCAAAGCTACCTTCCAAGTTATATGCGCTATTTTATTGGGCAGCTCGAATCGTCATCACCAATAATTTTCGCTTGAATTAAAAAAACGGTTAGCGGCTAAATCATAACTGATAAGTTACATTACGTCTTTTCCATAAGACAATGAGCGAAACGATAATAAAGCACACACGCCGGGCTACCAAAGCGAGAAGATTGTCAAAAACGGTCGCAATGCGTCCGGTAACCAACAGTACCGCTGCAAAGACTGCGGTGCCTACAAGGTGCTGGAGCCGAGCATCCGCTACAGCGAGGGGGGCAAGGAAGAAATCCTGCGGGCGTACCAGGAACGCGCCAGCCCGCGGGGAGTTTGCTGGGTTTTCAACGAGACATGACGGCGTGATCCACTTAGTATGTCGTTTCCTATAATTCGGGCTTATCAGTTAGTATTTAGGCACTACCAGCAATTTTAATGCAGTCTCCGGCAATTTATCCTCAAATTCTTTATCCAACGGCAGGTGCTTAACCAGCAAGCGATAAAAGATAGGCCCGTATAGGGCATCAATGGTCAATTCAATGTCTAAATCTTGCCTAAATTCGCCATTGGCAATGCCTTTTTCTATGAGTGCGCGCACCATTGCCCGGCGTTGGTAAATAAAGTTCTTGCGGAAATGTTCCAACCGCTCCGGGCAAGCCTGCCCATCGGCGATGATTTGCCCCAAAATCCGGCCATAATCACCCGCAAAAGCACGGATTAACGATTGCATTTGCAGCCTTATCGATTCCGTTACGGTGTCACACTCGGGGAATTCAATCTGGGGCAACACCTTGTCGTTGATTGCATCTATCACGACGGCACATTTTGACGGCCACCAGCGGTAAATGGTTGCCTTGCCAACGCCCGACATCTTGGCAATGGCTTCGATTGAAATCTCCTGGAGCGGTTTGGTGAGCAGCAACTTCCAGGCGGCATCCAAGATGGCACAGGTTGATTCTTCCGAGCGCGGCCTTCCGGCCTTGCGGACTTCCAAATCGCAAATCTCCTCATTTATCTCTGTTTTCATGCCTTAACCTAACGCGAGTAAAAAAATGTGTTGACAACCCAATAATTAAACGATACGATTCGTTCCGAATTAAAAAGAAACGTAACGTATCGTAATTATATCAGACATGACAGAGATAATAATACCTTTTAT
>JBGAWU010000168.1:0-5853 GCA_044227425.1 Methyloglobulus sp. | reverse complement strand
CGCCAAGAGCTTTATTGTAAAATGTAAATCTACAGGAACACGTTCGAAAGTATCAGTTGATGGCGCCGGGTTAAACAGCAAACTTTTTTATAGGGCCAAAATAACATCAGGTGCAAATGCAAAATTTTCGTCTTATGAACACCCGGTCTTAGGTGAAGCGGAATTTGATTTCGATAGCAATCCAGCCGATATTAAGGCAGGCGCTACTGCAGTTCCTACTAATTTCATCCAAAATAATTTGGTGAACGGCTATATCTATTTAAACGGCTTCCCAAACAATCCTGTCATGCAGATGACGGGGGTAGTGTGTTCTAAATAGGCCACCTAGTAGCCTTCAGGTTATGGAGTAAATCTCAGGGAATTGGTTGTTTACTACAATAACAAAAGCATTCCCCATTGAAAGGGGAATGCTTTTTCATCAATCTAAGAAACCTGAAAGCAAAATCGGGCTTTCTTGCACCGCTAGTTTTAGATAATTCTCTACCACATAAACCCATTTCAAGTCCCGTTAATCCGGTGTTTAAGCTACATAACGGGTTTAAAGTAACCTTACTTTAACAATTCGGATGGCGTAATTTCGGGTTCTTCCATATCAGGACTTGATTTAGCTGGAGTACTTCTCGATGGGGCTGGCGTATTTCTGGGCGATTTCGTTTTGGCAGGACTGCTTTTAGTTGATTTTCCCTTATGCTTCCTTTTCGTTTTTGAATACGGCCTTGCTCCGCCGGTTTCCTTGTAAGCAATTGCAAGCCCTCTGACATACGTCAATGTCGGAGAAAAGTAACCGCTTTGTTCCCCACTATCTTGGAATTCAAGATTAATGATAGCGTCTACCCTGTCGCCGTAACGGGCGACGGCTTCCTGTTTGAGCTTTTCGATAGCCTGGTTGTGCAACGAGGATTGATCTGAAAAAAATGCGAAATTGCTTTGGAGCGTATATTCCACGTTTCCTAACGTGATATAAGGGCTGGATATATCGCCTTCGGTGGCAAAAATATTTTTTACGGGATAAGACGCTGCCGACTGGTCGGTAAAAATGGAAGGCGGTGAAAATGAATCATTGCTACAGCTTGTAATAAGCATCGTTCCCATGAGTGCAATAATGAATTTTTCAACGCTGAATTTCATACCTGAAACACCTTATGCTGAAGAAAATTTAAAGAAAAAACACTCGAGGATATTGCTTAGAAGTGATGAAATCCCTTAATGACCACTCCAGTCAACCCAGCCCATTTGAGCTGAACCAATCACTAATATACCAAAAGCAATTCGATACCAGGCAAAAACTGTAAAATCATGATGGCTGATAAACCGGATCAGGCCGCGCACGGCGAAAAAAGCACTAATAAAAGAAACAGTGCTACCTACCGCAAATAAGCCCAGGTCATTGCTGCTAAATAAATCCCTATGTTTGTAGACATCGTAAAGTGTCGCGGCGAACATGGTCGGGATAGCAAGGAAAAATGAAAATTCTGCCGCCGCTAGCCGCGATAAACCGAAAAATAGGCCGCCTATGATTGTAGCGCCTGATCGGGATGTGCCGGGAATCATGGCTAAGGCTTGAGCAAAACCGACTTTCAACGCATCTTGCCACGTCATCTCGTCTACAGTTTCTGCCTTAATCTCATGGTGACGGCGTTCCGCCCATATTATAAGCAGGCCGCCAATGATAAAAGCCGATGCAACAACCATTGGATTGAACAGGTACGCTTTTATCTGTTTCAGGAACAAAAAACCTAAGATTGCAGAAGGTAAAAACGCGACAGTAATATTGATAGCCAAGCGTTGTGACGCAAGTTCGCCCCGTAAGTTGACAAGGACATGGGACAGGCGGGCGCGATATTCCCAGACAACCGCCAGAATCGCAGCAAATTGGATGACAATTTCAAACACTTTGCCTTTGTCGTCATTGAACCCAAGCAATTGCCCAGCCAATATAAGATGACCGGTAGACGATACGGGTAAAAACTCGGTTAGCCCTTCGACAATTCCCAGAATGAGAGCAGGCAACAGTAAATAAACGTCGGTCATAACTTATCGGGTAATTTAAACGGAATGCGGATTACCGCTTCATCGAGTCGAAAAACTCTGCATTCGTTTTGAAGTCTTTCAATTTACCTAAAAGAAATTCCGAAGCGGCGGTTTCATCCATCGGTTGCAAAATTTTGCGTAAAATCCAGGTTTTTTGCAGAGGCTCGGGTTCGACCAAGTATTCTTCCCGCCGGGTACCTGAGCGATTGATGTTGATAGCCGGGTAGATCCGTTTTTCGGCAATTTTACGGTCGAGGTGTAACTCCATGTTGCCTGTTCCTTTGAATTCCTCGTAGATAACTTCGTCCATTTTCGAACCGGTGTCAATTAAGGCCGTTGCGATAATGGTCAAGCTGCCGCCTTCCTCAATATTACGCGCTGCGCCGAAGAAGCGTTTTGGTTTTTCCAAAGCGTTGGCGTCGACACCACCCGTGAGGATTTTGCCGGACGATGGGACGACGGTATTGTAAGCGCGGGCGAGACGGGTAATGGAATCTAACAAAATAACCACGTCGTGTTTATGCTCGACTAAGCGGCGGGCTTTTTCGATAACCATTTCTGCAACTTGTACATGGCGAGTGGCCGGTTCGTCGAAAGTGCTTGAAATGACTTCGCCACGAACGCAACGCTCCATTTCGGTAACTTCCTCAGGGCGTTCGTCGATTAAAAGGACGATGAGATAACATTCCGGATTTTTCTCGGCAATTGCTTGCGCCAGATTTTGTAAAATCATGGTTTTGCCAGCTTTCGGCGGCGAAACAATCAAGCCGCGCTGGCCTTTACCGATTGGCGCAATCAGGTCGATAATCCGCCCTGTCAAATCTTCACTGGTACCGTTGCCGCGTTCAAGGACAAAGCGTTCCTTTGCGAATAAAGGTGTTAAGTTTGAAAAATTGATTTTATTTTTAGTATTTTCGGGGGGTTCAAAATTGATTTCATCAACCTTGAGCATTGCGAAATAACGTTCGTTATCTTTGGGTGGCCTTATTTTGCCACTGATGGTGTCACCGGTTTTGAGCGAAAACCGCCTGATTTGGCTTGGCGATACATATATATCGTCGGGGCCGGCGAGGTAGGAACAGCCTGGCGTCCGTAAAAATCCGAATCCGTCTTGTAAAATTTCCAGAACGCCGTCGCCGGAAATGTCGTCGCCTGCTTTAGCCTGCTTCTTCAGAATGGCAAAGATAAGATCTTGTTTTCGCGATCTCGCGACATTTTCGAGTCCTAGTGACTCAGCTATTTCAATAACTTCACTTATTTGTTTTTGTTTTAACTCGGTAAGATTCATAGAAAAAGAAATTCGTAAAGAATTCGTTTACATGCTTAAAAGCTGTAAAACGGGATTTAGGATTCAGGGATGCGGGTTAAATGGCGAAGCGACCGGACGTAATAATGTGCCAAGGCAGCGCAGGATTGGAATTATAGCGTATAAAAATGATGTCGTCCAACCTTTTGCCTGTTCTATCCGAACGGTTAATATCCGCGGCAATTATAATTTCCTTCGGTGAATTGCAAGTTTCGTTTTGTGATAAATTAATGAAACGATGCAGAAAAAACAGAAAGCACGGAAATTTTTTACGAAAGAGCCGCCGGCTTTCCCGGCGGCTCAGTTTTGAATAGATTACAGGTAATTATCAATAAAAGAAGAAAGTTGCGATTTGGTTAAGGCGCCAACCTTGGTTCCTTCGACTTCGCCATCAACAAACACCATTAGAGTAGGAATGCCACGAACACCATAACGTTGGGGTGTTGCCGGATTTTCGTCGATGTTAATTTTAGCTACTGTCAATTTGCCTTCGTAGTCTTTGGCAACTTCGTCTAATATCGGGGCGATCATCTTACAAGGGCCGCACCATTCTGCCCAATAATCAACCAGCACAGGGCCATTTGCTTTGAGAACAGTCTCATTAAAATCACTATCATTTACATGAAGGACCAAGTCGCTCACATTGTTTCTCCAACGTTTAAAAAGTTTACTATAGGTGGGATAAACAAAGTAGTCAATCAATTTTCGGCTAACATGAGTTTTACGGTATCCTATAGACATGAATAATAATCATCTAACACAAACCCGTTTCAGTAACCTTGAGTTATCGGATTCGATCTTGCGCAGCCTTAAGGATGCAGGATTCCATCACTGTACCCCGATACAGGACCAAACCCTACCTTTAGCGTTGCGCGGCAAAGATGTCGCCGGACAAGCGCAAACCGGAACAGGAAAAACCGCCGCTTTTTTATTGGCGACTTTCCAGTATTTGATCAACGATGCCGAAGACTTTGATGATGAGGAGGAAGATGTTGATTTTGATGAAGCTGAGGAACCGGAATATGTTGCCCCACCTAAATCAAAAAAAGATAAGACCATAAAATATCCTAGGGCCATCATCCTTGCACCCACCCGTGAGTTAGCCATCCAAATCCATAAGGATGCCTTACTGCTCAGCAAACGTTTGAGCCTGACATTCGCCTTGGTTTACGGCGGTACCGATTACCAGAAGCAATTGGCCAAGGTCAAGTCTAATGTCGACATTATTATCGGAACGCCGGGAAGGATTATCGATTTTTACAAGCAGAATGCGTTCACGCTGGAACATATCAAGGCAATGGTGCTTGACGAAGCCGACCGAATGTTCGATCTGGGCTTTATCAAGGACATCCGGTATCTGCTGCGCCGCATGCCTTCGCCCGAACAACGGTTAAACCTATTGTTTTCGGCTACGTTGTCTTACAAAGTAACAGAGTTGGCGTATGAACATATGTATAACCCAGTTCTGGTAAAAATTGAAACGGAAGAGGTAACGTCCAAAGCCATCAACCAAAGCGCGTATTGCCCATCTAACGATCAGAAACTGCCGTTGCTGATCGGCCTATTGAAACACTACCAGCCGCAACGTAGCATTATCTTTGTAAATACCAAACGTTGTGCCGAAGAACTCGATGCAACGCTTAATGCCAACGGCTATACCACGGCCGCGTTAAGTGGTGATGTCCCTCAGGAAAAACGCCAAAAATTGCTTAACAGTTTTCAAGAGAACAATATTGCTTTATTGATAGCAACCGATGTTGCGGCTCGAGGCTTGCATATTCCCGATGTCTCCCATGTGATTAATTACGACTTACCGCAGGACGTGGAGGATTACGTCCATCGGATAGGGCGTACCGCACGGTTTGGGGCAAGCGGCGAAGCCATCAGCTTTATCTGCGAAGAATATGCCTATTCCATGCCGGATATCGAAGAATATATCGGTCAAAAAATCCCCATCAAAGCCGTGACAAAAGACCTGTTGGCGGAAATCATCAAACCGGAAAAAAAACCGAGGTTCCGCCCGGAGCAACGGCCTAAACGTCCCAACCCACAACGGGAACGGAAGCCAAAACCTAAAGCCCCGGCATCAACTCGCGGAAATCCTCAATAGCCGTAAACCCTGCAACATCCCGTTTCGGTAACGCCGAATCGGGGCGGCTGATCGAAATTAAATGGCCAATGCCGTACGCCTGCGCCGAACGCAACACCGCAAGGCTGTCGTCGATCAACAACGTCCGCGCTTTATCGAAATGATAAGCTTGCCGCAGGCTTTCCCAGAAATCGCTATTCTCTTTCGGTTTGCCGAAATCGTGCGAACTCACAATGGCGTCGAAAAAATCAGCCAACCCGGTTTTTTCCATTTTCAGCGATAAACTGGCGCGGTGGGCGTTTGTAACCAGGAAAACATGATGACGGCTGGTTTTAAGCTTTTCCAAAAACTCCGCAACATGCGGAAGCACGGCGATCAAATCACTCAGCTCTACCTTTAAGGCGGCAATATCTAGCTGCAATGTCTC
>JBGAWU010000167.1:0-5869 GCA_044227425.1 Methyloglobulus sp. | reverse complement strand
TGGCGGCAACAGGACGGGTTTTGTTGTTTCGGGCAGGTCTTGCCAATAACGAGCGCATAGGCAATATCTCCTCACTGCGTCCTTGATCCAAGGACGTGGGCGACCAAAGGACTTTGTCGCCGACCGCAACAGTTTCCAGCCGCCTTAACGGTTGGCACAGGATAATTTGATTACCGTATTCTACGGCTATACCTTGCCCTAAATGGGCGATGACCAGCCCTTCCTTGGGCGCGGGTGTTAGCCCAAGCTCCTGCGCCATGCGTTAAGCGGAATGCATCTTGGTTTCCAAGTGGGCGATACGGATGGCAGCAGGCGGGTGGCTATAATGGAACGCCGAATACAAAGGGTCGGGTGTTAATGTGCTGGCGTTTTCTTCATAAAGTTTTACCAGTCCGCTGATCATCTTGGTCGCTTTGGCGTTGGCGGCGGCGAAATCGTCTGCTTCGAACTCGAATTTCCGTTGAAAATAAGCGCTGATCGGTTGCATAAAAAAGGTAAATACCGGCGATACCAGCATAAACAACAGTAATGCAGCCGCGTTGGATGGTTGTTCGACACCCAAGCCGGAATAAAACCACGGTTGGTTAATCAGCCAGCCCAAAACCGCCAGGCCGATTAAGCTCATGACGGACGAAGCGCACAACATTTTGATGACGTGTTTGCGTTTGAAATGGCCGAGTTCGTGCGCCAGTACGGCTTCTAGCTCTTCTTCATCGAGCGATTCGACCAAGGTATCAAAAAATACGATGCGCTTATTGTTGCCCAAGCCGGTGAAATAGGCGTTGCCGTGACCGGAGCGTTTAGAACCGTCCATGATAAAGATGCCTTGGCTGTTGAAGCCGCAACGCGCAAGCAAACCTTGGATGCGGTCTTTTAAAGAGCCCTCCTGCATTGGGGTAAATTTATTGAATAACGGCGCGATAACAGTCGGGAACAGCCAGCTTATCAGTAAAGAAAAGCTCATAATAATTAACCAAGCCCAAAACCACCAAAGCGAACCTACGCTGTCCATTACCCAAAGAATTAATGCCAAAATAGGAATGCCGATAGCAGCGCTTAATCCCCATTGCAATAAATGATCTTTAACAAACTGTTGCACCGTGCTTTTATTGAAACCGTATTTCTCTTCAATAACAAAGGTTTGATACAGGCTTGTGGGAATATCGATGATCGACATCACAAAAAACACAGTGCCTAACGCTACGACGCCAGCCCATAAAGGCGATGCGATTTGTGCCGTCCAGAAGACAAAAGCCGCATTTATTCCGCCGCCTATCGTTAACCACAGTAACACGATGATTCCGAGTATGCTGTCGATGATGCCTAATTTGCCTTTTTCGATGGTGTAGTCAGCGGCTTTTTGGTGGGCTTCCAGGGAAACGCGATCTTTAAAGGCGTAGGGAACGGCGGAACGGTGGTTTAAAACATAGTCGAATTGGCGTTTAGACAACCAGAATTGCGTGGCGTAACAAAGCGCGAGCGCAATCAAAAAAATTAAAGTAAAGCTGTTCATGGGTTAAAATCGTCTTGATAAATAACAGAGTGTTGTTAGGTCAATGCTACACTAACTAATTAGTAATTAATATAACGGAAAATACAAATGGTACAAGATAGTGAAAATCTCATCTGGATCGACCTGGAAATGACCGGGTTGAATCCCGATATCGACCTGATTATCGAGATTGCGACTATCGTTACCGACAAAAACCTGAATATCCTGGCGGAAGGGCCGGCTTTAGCGGTACACCAGCCGGAGGCCGCGTTATTGGCGATGGATGCCTGGAACCAAAAACATCACGGCGAATCGGGGTTGATCGACCGGGTGAAGGCATCGAACATTTCCCCCGCCGATGCGGAAAGAATGACGATAGAGTTTTTGCAGCAATGGGTGCCGGAACGCATATCGCCGATGTGTGGGAACACCATCGGGCAGGACAGGCGGTTTTTAGTGAAATACATGCCGAAGCTGGAAGCGTATTTTCATTACCGAAGCATCGATGTCTCGACCTTGAAAGAATTGGCAGCGCGTTGGGCGCCGGAGCTAAAAGACGGGTTTAAAAAAGAAACCCGGCATGAAGCCTTGGCGGATATTCTTGAATCGATTGAAGAATTGCGCTATTACCGGGAGCATTTTATTAAATGCCCAAGTGCTTAGGTACGTATTGCGTACCAATATGCTACAATTGAGCGCTTGATAATACTATTAAGAGTATGATTAATTATTCAATTGTTAACACCATTAGAATTTTCCCATGCCTCACATAAGCGCCAACGACATTAAAACCAAAGGCATTGCCGCTATCGAAGCCGCGTTGAACGAAGCATCAGAAGCCATTGTTTCGGTACGCGGCAAGGATAGATTTGTGGTGATGGACATTGCCCATTATCATTACCTGCGTGAGTGCGAACTGGATGCGGCATTGGCGCAAACCCAGGCCGACCTGGCTGCTGGGCGGTTTGTGCAAGAATCGCCGGAAGCGCATTTGGCAAGGCTCGATACGTTGTAATGCCTTATGCGCTGGTTTTCACCGAGCAATACAATCGCAGGGCGGCAAAATTTATCAACAAACATCCCGAACTGCGCCAACACTACCTGAAAACCTTGCAATTGCTGCAAGCCAACCCGTTTCATCCGTCCTTGCGCATACATGCGCTGCAAGGAAAACAACAAGGCTTGCATTCGGTGTCCATCAACTTATCGTATCGCATCACGCTGGAGTTATTGATACAGGACGAACAAATCATTCCGGTGAATGTGGGGGATCATGATGTGGTTTATTAGGCTTGTATGTTGGGTTACGGCTTTCCCAACGGCTCGTTTTGTATGCTTATGACGATGCGCTGGCCTAACCCAACGAACTACGATCTTTGAATGATTTGGACTGGGGTTGAGTTGATGGCAGGTAATCAAAAGGCGGGTCAAGACCCGCCCTACAGCCTATGCCACTTATTGGCTTTTCTCTGCTGAAATACCGGTATAGTTGATAGTAGCAGATGTCACATCCTTTAGAAGAGAGCCAGAAGTCGTGTATCTATAGAGATGTTCAGCAGTAGACAGATAAACATCATTGTTTAACCCTGCTGCGATACCTGTTGGGCTATAAGGAGTTCCAAAGCCTGATAACTGCACCAAGTTTAAGTCAAATATTGCGAAACCTTGTTGATTGCCATTATAAGAGGCGTAGACGCGATTGCCTTTTACCGCAACGCCCGTATAGTTAAGTCCCAAATCAGGAAATGCCATGTCAATTAGCACGGCACCGCCATTGGTTAGTTTAAAGAGGTGGTTACCTGCAGCCATAAATAAAGTGGCAGCTGGGCCCGCTGCAATGGCGTCTGGACCTTTTGGCCCACCCGGCCAAAAGAGATTGGTTTGAACCAATGTTGTTGGATTACGGACGCTAACCCCCCCATTGGCTTCCTTTGTAAGTGACGTAAAGGTTGCCGCCTGTCACCGTAGCGCCTGTGTATATAATTCCCGCGTCAAAAGTAAAGGTATAAGTTTTTAACAATAAGCCGTTTGCGCTGTAACGATAAATATTGTTACCGTTGGTTAGATAGAATGTATTGGCTAATCCAGCAGTAATCGAGATTGGGGTAAATGGTGTAGGTATAACTGTTGACTGATTTAAAAGAGAATCGCTGACAGTAACACCTTGCTGCGTACCGCCGTAAGAACCATACATGATTTGTGCGTTAGCTGGTTGGGTGGAAAGGCATAAAAAAACTAGAGGTAATAAAGAAAAGAAATTATTTTTAGTCATGATTTTTTTCCATAAAAATTATTGTAGGTGAAATTTGATTTTTGACTAAAAAACCAAATCCCGAATGCGATTATATGGCTATTTTTTATTAGCATAAATACGTCCGTACGGCGGGTTGTAGGGCGGGTCGAGACCCGCCTTATGATGCAAACCCTTGACATTGTTTTGATCTTGGCTAGCTAACGACAAACACCTTATCAAAAAATCAACCAACCTTGTTAAAATCCCGCCATGCCCCACTATATTCGCGCCTACGTTCCCGGCGGAACTTATTTTTTCACCGTGAATTTGTTGGAGCGAAAACGGCGTTTATTGGTTGAACACATCGACGCTTTACGCAATGCTTTCCGTATCGTAAAACAACAACGTCCGTTTCGGATCGACGCCATCGTCATCCTGCCGGATCATCTGCATTCGACTGCATGGAAGCAGGAGGTAGGGCAACGCAGGGAGCGGTTGCCGAGCATCTGGACAATGCCACCTGACGATTGCGATTATTCGACTCGTTGGCGGTTGATAAAGTCGGCCTTTTCGGGAACGATCGAGCCGGTAGAACGGCTGTCGAGGCGAAGGCAAGTGAAATCTGAACGCGGAATTTGGCAACGGCGATTTTGGGAACATGCTATCCGCGATCAAGATGATTTTGACCGTCATCTCGATTACATCCATTACAACCCCGTTAAACATGGCTGGGTTGAAAAGGTTTCGGAGTGGCCGCATTCGAGTTTTCATCGTTTTGTGCGATTAGGGTTTTATACTGAAAACTGGGCTGCTACGATAACTACAAATGATTTGGATTGGGGTTGATGGCAAGTAATCAGAAGGCGGGTCTTGACCCGCCCTACAACCCCAATAATTTTCTTGCGAGGGATGTCCCTTGAATTTGTTGGATTAAATTGATGAATCAAATACTCGCCGTTGCCCTGGGCGGCTCATTCGGAGCCGTGTTCCGCTTTTTGGTATCAACGGGTATTTACCAATGGCTGGGCCGCGGCTTTCCGTACGGTACGCTCGTTGTCAATATCATCGGGTCTTTTCTATTGGGCTTACTGACCGAGGCTTTGGTCGTCCAACGCATCGGCTTTGCCCATGACTATCGTTTCGCCATTCTGGTCGGCTTTATTGGTGCATTTACGACATTTTCGACTTTTTCCCTGGAAACCTTATACCTGATCGAGCAGGGCAGTTTTACCAAGGCGATTGGCAATATCCTTATTAGCGTGACGGCCTGTATTTTGGCGGTTTGGCTGGGTTTGCTGTGTAGCCGCGGCTTGTTTTACGGGACGGGAGGGATTGTCAGTTGGAACGGCATAAGTTTTCCGTATGCCCTGCAGGTTATTAATCTCCTCGGCGCATTTATTATTGGCTTCGTGACGATGCTTGCGCTCAGGACGACAGCGCTGCCCGAGGCTTCCGTTGCAACCCTGTTGGCGGTTGTTGTCGGTACTTATTTGGTTTTATCCGGCTTGTATCTTGTGTTGTTCTTGATCGACAACGGTTATTCCCTCGTTACGCATGGCAAATATTTGTTAAGTGTCTATGCTTTCAATACCTTATCGTGTTTGTTCGTCATCTGGCTGGGGTATTTGGTCGGAAAAGGCCTATAATTCCCGTTTTTATCCCATTACATAGGTAACATCGTGCTAGATCCCCGACTTTTCAGGACCGAGCTTGGCTTTGTGCAGGCGCAATTGGCCAGGCGTTCGTTTGTATTTAATCCAGAACCTTATATCGCTTTGGAAAACAGGCGCAAGGACGTCCAGATCAAAACTCAGGAGTTGCAAAACGAGCGTAATACCCGATCCAAAGCCATTGGTCAGGCCAAAGCTAAAGGCGAAGATACCCAACCGTTAATGGCGCAAGTCCAACACCTTGGCGACGCACTCAAAGCGGCGGAAGCGGAACTAACTGAAGTACAAAAAGAATTATCGGATTTGATGGAAGGTATTCCTAATATATTGGATGTTTCTGTCCCCGATGGCAAAAACGAGGAAGCCAATGTTGAAATCAGCCACTGGGGCGAGGTGCCGACGTTCAATTTCACGCCGAAAGACCACGTCGATTTGGGCGTCCGTCGCAACGGTATCGAGTTCGAACTGGGCGCA
>JBGAWU010000166.1:0-5875 GCA_044227425.1 Methyloglobulus sp. | reverse complement strand
AAAATTGACGTGCTCCCACAACCTGCTGCTACGCAGGGTGAAGTCCACGGTTTGGTAATCGTTTAGCGGCTTTGTATCGCTGGGGTCCCGCGACCTTGCGCCGATCCATTTGAGCTGGGTCTGGAATTGCCATTTGGGGAGGAAATGCCAGATGGCGGCAATATAGAGTTGATGTTGGGGTATGCCGGTAACCCGTTTATCTGTCGAAAGGTTGCGGGAATGTTGCCAGGCATAGTTTCCGAAAATATTCCATTGCTCGGAAAATTGCCAATTCCATTCGAATTCCGTTCCATAACCGTCTTGTCCGCCGGTATTTTTATATTGAAGGGTTGCACCGGTAGGTGCTGGGGCGATCAAATCTTCAAGACGGTAATAATAGAGATTAAGCGCAGTCCTTAATGAAGAAGATGGCCGGTAATCGAAAGCCAGTTCGCCCGTGTTGATAGTTTCCGGCCGTAACGAAAAATTCCTGGTTAAACTGGGATTGTTTTGCAGTGACAATTCATAGAAGTTCGGCGCCCGAAAAGCGCGTCCGTACATCAATTTACCGGTTAACTGGCGATTGATGTCCCAAACCAGTGCAAACCTGGGATTAACGGTGTTGCCGAAATCGGAATAATGGTCGAAGCGCACACCGGACGTGAGCAGCCAGTCGTTTGCTATCTGCCATTCGTCTTGGAGGACGCCCGACCAGATGGTCCTGTGGGAATTCTTCAGAAATGAAAATTCAGTACCGGTCACGTCTTTTAGCGTCCCGTCAACGGTAGTCGGCGGCGCGTTGCCGTCAATTGTCCCCCGTCCGTAGTTAGTCAGATGCCTGTCTACGAATACGTCTTCGTAACGGAAAATTGTGCTAAAACGCAGTTGGTGGTCGTCGATACCGGTAAAAATCGACGTCAATTCGATCGAAGGGATTTGTTGGCTGTAATCGAGCTTGTCGATTGTGCCATCCAGGAACGTTGTAAAGTTCGTCGAGTTAAAATCAATGTCGCCATCACTGCCAATCGGTAATTTTGCGTTGGCCGGAAAGGTATGGATATTTGCCCGGACATCCGAATTTAAATAGCTCAAATGGCTTTGGAATTCCCAATTATCGAACCAATCCTCTGTTGAGAAACGGATATCGCCGAGATATTGGTCGCCGTTTGCATTGCCATTGGGATCCAATGTCCCGCCAGGGCCGGCGCGCGTTCCGGAGGTTAACGTATTATTAGCCCAAAAGCCGATGTCCCAATATTTACGGCGAAGGTTAAAATGGCTGTTGATACTTTTTAGTTGGGTATTCATGGCGCCTGGGGCATGGGATGCCTGGGTTCCGAGCAATTTATCGATCTGGGATTGGTTATCCGCCTGGATAATCCGCCCGCTGTCGCCGTCCGTACCCTGATATTGAATATTGGCGGCAAAATCCCAGCCGTTCCAATAGTTGCCGTATTGTCCCCAACCGCTTTGCGTATTCCAGTTACCGGCTCTAACGCCCGTTTGGAAACCTTTAATATCGGGCGCTTTTTTGGTGATGATGTTGATAACGCCGGCAAACGCATCCGCACCATAAACAGCAGAGCCAGGTCCCCGGATGACTTCAATCCGCTTGATGGCCGCTAACGGTAAGTCAGGGCCGAAATCCATCGATGCGTGTAGCGGCGTATTGATACGGGTTCCATCCATCAACATCAAAATTTGGGAGTTGCTTTCGTTGCCTATGCCCCTAACCGTATAAACAGGGACTTGCGATAAGGCATCTACGCTGGTGTGGATGCCCGGTATGGTTTCTATCACCTCGGATAAAGTAGTGGCACCCATCGTCTTGATCTGTTCTTCGGTAACCACGCTTATCGATCCGGCGGAGCGGAATACCGGTTTTGGTGTACCGGATGCAATGGTGACCGATATTTCCGATAGTTCAGCAGGCGACATGGAAAAAAACTCTTCCATTTCATCGGCATCGGCGCGGCTGATTTGGGCGTACGGCAGAAGCAGCAAGGTTAATGCCACGAAGAATATTCGCCGCATCACAATGATTCTTTGCCGCCGCCGAATAAGGACGTAACGGACTTGAGTTCGTCTAACGGAACCGGTTTGCCGATGCCGTAGCCTTGTCCGTAGTCCACACCCAGTTCTCGGAGCAGATAAAAAATATGTTCGTTTTCAACAAATTCGGCAATGGTTTTTTTGTTCATGACATGGCCGACTTCGTTGATCGATTTCACCATAGCGCGGTCTACTTCATCGTCGAGGATGTCTTTGACGAATAATCCGTCAATTTTAAGGTAATCTACCGGCAGTTTTTTTAGATAGGCGAAAGACGATAAACCGCTACCGAAATCATCCAGCGAAAATAGGCAGCCTTGTTCCTTTAATTGGTGAATAAACTTGCTGGCAAACGTAAAGTTTGTAATGGCGGCGGTTTCAGTGATCTCAAAACAGATCTTATTCGTTGGGATAGACCACTTAATAAATTGATGTGAAATAAAATCTAGCATCGACTCATCCGACAGGGATAAGCCGGACAGATTGATTGAGCAAATCGATAAATCTTTAAGGAATTCTGGCTTCCCGGACAACCATTCCAGGATATTGGCAATGAGCCAGCGATCCAGTTCGGGCGCAAGGTTGTAGCGTTCTGCGGCGGGAAAAAAGGCACCGGGTGGGATAATATTGCCCCTATCATCCCGGTATCTGAGCAGCGCCTCAAAATGAAGCCCGTCCCCATTGGGGTGAAAAGGTGCAATCGGCTGCCCGTACAGGATAAAACGCTTCTGTTCCAGACCTTGCCTGATTTTTTCCACCCATTGCATTTCACCCTGGCGCATGGCCAGTTCTTCGTCGTCGGGGCTGAATACATGCACACGGTTACGGCCTTTTTCTTTTGCGGCGTAACAGGCAGCGTCAGCCTCTTTGAGTAGCTCTACCGCATTGCTGCTAATCACGTTAATGGAAGAGACGCCGATACTGACGCCGACAGTGAAGCTTCTATCTTCCCATGCGAAATTAAAATCTTTGATGATGTCACGCAACTTTTCGCAAGCTTGGTAGGCCTGTCCGGAAGTACAGTTAAACATCAAAATACCGAATTCGTCTCCGCCCAGTCGGGCGACGAAATCATATTGGCGGATGTGTTTTTTGAGAACATCGCCCAGTTGCCTGAGCAGTTCGTCACCAGCCAGATGTCCGCAGGTATCGTTGATCACTTTAAACTGGTCAAGGTCGAGATAACACAGGGAGTGTTCGGTGTTTTCCTGATGTGCGAGCGTTATTGCACGTTTTAACGTACGGTCGAACTTATTCCGGTTAGCGAGCCCCGTTAAGGAGTCATGGTCGGCTTGATAAGCGATTTTCTCATTCAATAGCCGGGTTTCGGTAATGTCTTCGCAAACGATCAATAAACTGCTTTCATGGACTTCATTTTCAACCAGCCGGGCAGTTGCCCGCACCCAGATAATACGGCCATTTTGGCAAATATTCCGTAATTCTTGGTTATGGACTTGCAAAGGGTTAGCAAAACAGCGCTCAATCAACTCATGGACGAGAGGAATATCATCCGAATGGATAAAGTCGAAAAACGAGCAATTTTGTAATTCTTCAACCGACAGCCCCAATTGTTTGGCACCGGTCAAGTTAACAGAATAAATAATGCCTTTTTCCGAGATATTGAAAACCATCGTCGGATTATCGTCGTATAGTGTCAAGTAGCGGTTTTTCGCCCGTGTTAACGCCTGGCTTTGGTTTTCTACGGTTTCTATCAAGGCATTAAAAGAATCGACCAATACCCCCATTTCGTCGTTGCTGAATTTACTCGCCCTGAGTGAATAATCGCTGGTGGAACTGATTTGTTTGACGGTATGGACAAGCATTTGCACCGGAACCGTGATGAGTTTTAATAACGGTCTCGATAGGAAAAAAGTTATTAATGAAACGATGACAAGCACTAAAAACAACAGGCCGATAAATTGGACCTTCTGCCAATAGGCCCGGTACAGGTTGGCGCGGATGAAAACGGTACCTAGTTTTTCGCCATCTATGATAATCGGCTCGACGACATACAGCAGTTTATTTTCAAGCCGCGTGGATTCATTTTCGATAGAAACTGGGCAGTCGGGCGTGATGGTGTTTTTGCTCGCTACGCTGACGAAAACTTGATGGTCGTTGTTGTACAGGCAGGTCAATTGCACCGAAGGGAAATTTTTAAATACGGCCAAGTTTTCTGCCGCTAACTGAGGGTCGTCAAAAACCAGCGCTGCTGCACTTCGATTGCCGATCACATGGGCCAATTTGGCCATGTCGGCTTTGGTGGTACGCTGAAACTCCGATAGCTCGAGCAGGATCAGAAAAACACCGGCGAAAAGTAACGATACCAAACTGGAAAATATCAGGATCATCAGGAGTTTTCGGTCAATCGACAGGTGGCTGAATTTCTTATTCATCGGCGTCACCCTTAATAATTTCAGCTACTTCCAGCAGTTTGGCGCTTATTTTTAATTCTGATTGTTTTACCGATAGCAAATTAATCCGCAACTTGATTTTACCGTCCCGGTTAACGAAATCGATCATTTCGCCATTAGGGATTGCGGATTCGCTATCAGTAACAATTAGCGTTCCCTTGGGTTTTAGGTGATGGGACTGGAGCTTTTCGAGAAAGCCTTTTGTTTCATTGGACGAGCCAAGGTAGAGGATATGGCATTCGAAGCCAGGATTGGTATTGGAGAAGTAATCGTTTTCAGCCAGCCTGATTATTTTTATCGACCGGTTAAAGGCGGTTTTTTGCTCGATAGGATCGATGATGGTGCCAAAAGGATCGGCGCCGACGATACATAAATTAAAGGTCGGGCTTGTTAAGTCCGGCCATGTGATAAATTTGGTGAAGTTGTAGAGATAGCCAGCCTTAATTTTATATTCAAGACTAGAATCGTTTGCGATAAGGTCGCCTGAAAACAGCAGCGTCAGGCTTAGCAACAATCTTGTTAAGAAATTGTCCGTCATTGATTTGTATCGCTCAGCTATCCATCGTCTAGGTTTAAGCAAAGTTTTCCGCAGTTATAATTAAGTTTATAGGTTATCAAAAATAAAAAACCACAGTACAGGGATGTTGTTACGAAATCAAATTTAGTCACTTATAAACATTGTTTAAATATGGCTTCCCGCTATCCAACTACTGATTGAATTATTTTTGAAGGGCAGACGGTTCATTTATAGCGTATTAAGCCCAGGATGAAAGTTAACTCAGGAAAAATTTTTTCAATACCTTAATTAACATGTCATGATCGAAAACGCCCGCACTTTCCCTAATACTGTGCATGGCCCACATCGGATTGCCGATATCAATAGCGCGGATGCCGAGTTTGGCGGAGGTTATCGGGCCGATTGTGCTGCCGCACGCCAGGTCTGAACGGTGCGAATAACGCTGGAAAGGGACATCGGCTTGTTGGCACCAGTCAATAAACATCGCTTCGGAAACGCTTTCAGACGTATAACGCTGGTTGGCGTTGATTTTGATTACCGGGCCTTTGTTAACAATCACTTTATGGTCGTGATCGTAGGCATTCGGAAAATTAGGGTGATAAGCATGCGCCATGTCGGCGCTGACTAAAAAGCTTTTGGCGATAATCCGGGAAAAATCCTGCGGGTCGGATTGGCTCGCCAAGGCAATGCGCTGGAGAACGACGGGCAGGAAACTTCCATCCGCACCTTGTTTACTTTCGCTGCCGACTTCTTCATGGTCGAATAGTGCGCAGATTAGGGTATTGCCGCAATCGAGTACGGTTTTATCCAGTAAGGCCTGGATTGCCGCATGGCAAGAGGCGAGGTTATCCAGTTGGCTGTCACTGTAGAATTCGTTTTCCCCACCCCAGATGACACCTTTCTGAGTGTCGTAAAC
>JBGAWU010000165.1:0-5916 GCA_044227425.1 Methyloglobulus sp. | reverse complement strand
AAAGGTGTCTACAAGGGGCGAAAGCGTACCGTAAACAAATCTGAGGTTATCCGCTTAAAGGCAGAAGGTTTGCGGCCAGTCGATATTTCTCGTCAATTAAACATAGGCATAGCATCTGTTTATCGGGCGCTAAACGATTAAAACAAATGGTTTCATGCTGAAACAAATAATACGCAGTGATTATTAAGAAGAGGGCTGAACAATCGGCTTCAAAAACAGTCGTTTTTAGCCATACACAAAAATATGGCGTTAGCATCGAAGAGCCAACGATTATATTCGCTCGACATGAGTTTCCAAATTGGGTTCTACCGATATAGAGGAAAATGCGTTAATTGCTCAACACGTTGCTGATCATGGTCAGCATCGTTTTCAGCAAGTTGTTTATCGTGGTAATCCTTGGGACTTGAGCCACTTAGACCCTTTTGCATTTTTCGTTGAGATAGAGCAGAATAGGCGCATTGTGGTGATGGTTATATTTTCATGCCATTGTTTTACACACAACCCTAAGCATGATGGCCGGAAAGAAGAGATTCCACAGGACGAGTTATACAAAACCCAGAATGAAACTCGTGTCCTTAACGAAGAGCGTTACAATTTGTCAAAACAGTTACTGTTACAGATTGTTAAGCAATTGGATGGACGACACATTACCGTTGCCGACGCAGGCAGGAATTTTGTCACCGTAGAACAACTAGATCAGGACGGTAACACGGTTTATTATGGTGTATTCTTTGAAGTTGAGAAGAGCAGGCATCGTGGCGGTCACCTCATTCTTCGAGTGCAAACCGCATATACCATCAACTCTTTGAACAAGCGAATAAAATCCGCAAGAAAAGTTAGGTTTGCTGTTTTAATGAAAGCGGTTTTTGAAGGCCGTACCATTAGGCCGTAGAAATGGCAACGGCCACACAAGGTGGCCGCGCGGGCGAGGTTCTCTCAGTGCCATAAGCACTTAGTCACTCCAGGTGACACCTGGTTTCCCAGGCGGCGCTACATTTTTCCACTCGCTCAATGTAGTTTTACGAGCTGTAATCATACAGCAAGTGTCCGTTAATGTCAATAAATCATCTGCATGACATTATGTCCGAGACCGCTCATGTGTCGGATATGCACAGTACCGCTGTGCATTGGAAAAGAGCCATCGATAATCCCATAAAAAAGCCAGCAAAATTTATCTATTAAAACCACCCAAAATATACAAAGCAGCCAGTCAAGATTTTCAAGCGGTTTTAGTCAAAGCCGACCCACACCGGTCTCTCAGCTAATTTTCCTAAATTTCTAATAACCTGACGTTTAATCGACTAAAGTACAGTTAAACCCAATTTAGAAGGTTGTGTCGGTTGCGGCTGGGCAAGGTCGCTAGTAAAATCTGTCTTCAGGTTTGTGAAGCTTTTCCTTCGTAGTCGGTCAAAACTCCTACGATGATAATAATGATACCGATAAAAATATAAAAATTACGAGCCGCTGCCTCATTGGCAAAACCGAGAATAAAAGGTACGGCGACAAGTGATGGGCCGACCAATCGTTCAATCCAGCCATGAAGTGTAAATGGGATTATCTTGATAACACCAAAAGGGAAATCCGTAGCAAGAGTCAAGGCAAGATGGATGACAGCCAGTCCGTAAGCAAGCATTGCCGGTAATCCATTTAAACCGAATAGTGTAGGTGCCAATAAAAAAATAACGACAGTAACAAAATCAAGGTAGCCATGATTAGTTGGAGAGATAATTTTCATACCATATTTCCTTTTGAACAAGGGTCACCACAATGGTCACCGTGTTTTACAGAATAATAGAAAATATTCAATACTGTCTGTTAGCTGGAAAACACACATTGATTTAATGAAACGTGCTTACGGCTTTTTTCCGGAATTAGAAAATAACACATCATTGACGCATATGAGTTCTCTTGTATAGTCCAGTATTCCACGGCTTCGCAGGTCATTCATAAGCGTACTGACCACCGGGCGACTGGCCCCAACCAAATCCGCCAACTCCTGCTGGGTGAGATGAATTTCCAGTGCGTATCCGTGCGTACATCGTATGCCGAACATTTCAGCGAGTTCCTTTAACATTTCGATAATCCGGTTCTCAACCGGCTGAGCTAAAATGTTTAGCAGTTTGCGCTCGGCCTGTTGCCTACGAACACATTGCATCTCGAAAAACTGCCACGACAACTCGGGTTGCTGTGATATTAATGCCTTGAAATCATGATGATCAAAGCGATATAGAGTGACTTCGCCTAGCGCTTGTGCCGTTTCTTCCATTTCATCTGTTGCAGAATCAGTCTGAAAGCGGCCGATAACATTACCTTGCTTCAGAAGTGCGACAGTCCATTCATTTCCCTGCTCTGTAATATAGGAAAGCTTAACGATTCCTGTATTTATCAAAAAAATGTGGGGGCATAAGGAACCTTGAAAGTAAATAAAACTTTTATCGCTTATATGGACTGAATGGAGTGATGGACAGAATTGACGCCACTTTTCCAGAGAGTCTTCCTTAAGCTGATTTAATAAAGTAGATTTCATTGGTGATTTTGCATAAAAAAAAAGCCGCTAAGAGGGATTGTAAGCCAAAACCCTCGTAATTTTTTTAACTTATTATAATCATAGCGTTACGTAATTATCTTTTGTATTTAATCGAATCAAGTTAAAAATTCCGACAATTCTGAAAGTCCGCTTTAAATAAAAAACCCGAAATGCTCAAGTCGTTTCCATTCAGCTAGAGTGTGAACAGGGCTCTATCTTAAACTAGACAATATTTTGTCTGGACAATGGAGTCCACTTTAGCGCTCCGGCCATAAAAGTCGCATCAAAACGCCCCCCGGTACATCCATCTGCCCAGCAGTGAGGTTTGCTTATATTGTGCATGATGTTGTGTATGTGTATAATTAATCCAAGTTATCCAAGACAAGAGGTGTCGACATGGCAACAGCAAAGGCAAATTTAACCGGAAACCTGGTGAGGAAGCAATTTTTAATGTCTTTCAGCCAAATAGATAAGTTGTTGGCCTTGTCCGCCGCCAAGGGCAAATCGGAGGCCGAAATTGTCCGGTTGGCGATTGACGCCTATGACCCAGAGGCGGTTGGCACCGGCTCAATCCCTGAGTTATTGGAATTGTTGGACAGCCGCCTAAAAAACGCCATCCAGTCTACCCAGAAAGCCAACTCGGTTGTGGCCAATACCCTGAAGAAACTGGGACAAAAGGGCTAATGCCATGGCAAATTGGACAGATATCCTATTGAACACCCTGAAACTGACCGATGAAGTCCAAAAACTGAATGGGCTGACCGAAAGGCTCTCCGACAAGACCATTGATCTAGACAAGCGTCTAGTCAGGCTTGAGACCTTGGTGGAGGTCGCAAAATACCAATCGCAACCGCCCAAGATTGAGCACGAATAAACCAGTAAAGACATTTGGTGGGGTCAAAATCTATCTTCTCCAAAGGAGACGGTCGTCAATGCCATTTTTTGCTCGAAGCAAAATAGAACAAACCGACCCATAGCAGACCATCAGAAAGACACCTTTGTTTACCAGAAACCAGGCGTTCCTCTTATTCCCGATAATATACGTTATTTTGCTCTGTGCTTTATAGGAATCACTGAAATCGCTATTTGGATTTTCGCCACCGGGTAGCGCGGAATTGCCAATTTAAGCCAGGTTACATAGAGATAATCTCAGTTTTTTTTCATCACTGTGCATATACTGGCTAGCATCGACTAACTTTTGAACTAGCATTGAGAATTATCAACTCCAAGCTTTCCAAGGGGGTCTGTGTTTCGATTTTGGGAAGTGAAACTACACAGGCCAGAATTCCAGAATCTATCTTGGATAGGATAGTCCGCCAAAGCATTAAGTGGAGGAGCAAAAAAGTATTTTTTCGTACTAAAGATCGCTTGTCTGGGAGAAGCTTTGAACCATGCTGATTATTATTTTATACATGGACATTACAAGACACCTGCTTTTTAATAGTCATGCCGATGTTAAGGCATCTGCCCGATCTTCGGCGGCTTTTGGGGGATGCGGGGGGAATCCCATGAGTTGCAGGTGACTTGTAACGGATGGGTTTAGTCAGAAACAAGGTCTGTGCTAAACAAATTTCCCCATTTTATAATCAGAAATCGCCTGTTCGATTTCTTCACGGGTATTCATGACAAAAGGGCCGTATTGGACAACCGGCTCGTGCAATGGCCGGGCGGCGAGCAGCAGAAAATCGGCGGCTTCCTCGCCAGCACGGACTTCAACCTGATCCCCTGACGATAATATTCCCGCCTTGTGTGTTTCCAACCATTGTGGTTCGGTTAACGTGCCAACGGCGATCCGGCCTTCGTAGGGGTAGATAAACGCCGCATGGCTGGCGATTATCGGTAGGGAAAGCTGTTCGCCCACTGCAAGGTGGACATCCAAGTACAACAGTTCTGTGCTTAAGCCTTGCATCGGGCCTAAGTGCTTATTGCCATCGATTTCAACATCGCCCGCGATGATTTTGATTTGTCCGCCGCTGCCAAGATGTAATGCCGGGATGTCCTCCGGTTTGATGTCGCGGTAGGAATGGATGATGCCCCTGCCTGCGGTCATCCACTGTACGCCACCACTTTCCAGTAATCCCTTGTTGCCCAAATGATCCTGGTGCAGCATTGTTCCATCCAGCATATACGTCACTGTTTCGAAGCCGCGATGTGGATGCTCGGGAAAACCAGCAAGGTAATCATCCGGGTTCATGGAGGAAAACTCATCCAGCATCAAGAACGGGTCGAGCCTCAAGTCTTGCGATTGCCCAAGGCTGCGGCGCAGCTTCACCCCGGCACCGTCCGAGACAGATTTCGCATGAATAATTTGTTGTACGGTACGGGATGACATAGTTTGTTCCGATTGGTTAAGTAGGCTCATTGCTATCTTGCCCACGCAGGCATCAAGCTAAAAAATATCCTTTGTCGCTTCGACCGGAATATCGATGGTGACCTCGTCGCCGACATTGGGGGCGTATTTGCCCATGTTGAAGTCAGTGCGTTTAACGGTCGTGGTCGCATTCGCGCCGCAAGCATCTTTTAGGTATATCGGGTGCGCCATGCAATGGAAGGAGGTAACCTTCAAGGTCACCGGCTTGCTGATGCCTTTCAGCATGAGCGTGCCGTCCACGGTGACGAGATTTTCACCGTCGAACTTTAGCTGGGTGGATTTGAATGTCGCGGTGGGATAAGTCGCGGTATCGAGGAAATCTTTGCCTTGGATATGTTCATTGAACAAGGTGGAGCCGGTATTCACCGAGGTGGTGTCCACCGTCACATCAACCGAACCGGTTTTTGCTTTCCGGTCTATGATGATTTTGCCGGAGGCCTTATCAAAACGGCTTAGCTGAGTTGAATAGCCAAAATGGCTGTAAGAAAACCGGGGCAAGGTATGGCCGTCATCAAGCGTATACGTTTCTGGTGCTGCCACCGCGATGGTTGACATCGTTGTTGCCAAGGTAAAAAGTAGAATGCGTTTCATGGTTAAGCTCCGGGTTTGATTAAAGTTAAGGTTGTTACTGTTAGATGGATATTGTGACTGCTTAATTCTTATTTCCTGGGTGCTTACCCGGCGCAGTTTCCCATTCCCAACCGCCACCCAAGGCCTTGTAAACGGCAACGACAGCCGTGGCGGTGTCGGTTTCGGTTTGGGCCAGTTGGTTCTGGGTTTCCAATAGCCTGCGTTCGGCATCGAGGACGGCAAGGAAATCGGACACGCCGTCTTCATAGCGCAACCTTGCCAGACGGCTGGCTTTTTCGCCGGACTTGACGGCTTCCTGGTAGTAATCGCGGCGGGTTTGCAATTGCCCGAAGGCGACCAAGGCGTTTTCGGTTTCTTCCAGGGCTTGCAATACGGTTTTCTCGTATAAGGCGAGGTCTGCTTCCTTGTTCGCTTTGGCAGCGTTGAT
>JBGAWU010000164.1:0-5928 GCA_044227425.1 Methyloglobulus sp. | reverse complement strand
GGTGCCAGTCGTACCTGACCCTACTGTCAAGTTTGCTACGTTAATGATAGGAGGGGCGGGCAATCCGGCAGCACAATTAACAGAGGCTGGAATGGGTGTTCCCGGCCAAGGTGCCAATTGCCCTTGAATAGGTGATGGATTTAACCCATTGAAGACGGTGCCATAAGGGTCGTAAAGATCGTAAGGCCCATGCCCCAAGGCCAAGAAAGCAAAATCTTCTAAATTGTTAGGCACTACTGGCAAACCGCCGAAGCCGAGGTTTTCGGCAAATATGTATTCGCTAACGGGTGCTTGGTATTGTCCAGAGGTAAGCCCATTGGCAGCAACCACTTTAGATGCACCTTGAATTTCTACCCTAATTTCCTTGGTGGCTGGGCGCATTGGTACGGCAAGATTAGTACCTTTCAGGAATTGGCTACGGAATCGACCCAAAGGCACATTCAGGAGAGCATTGGCATCTTGTGCCGAACCATTAGGGAAGTTCGATACAATGCGCTGGAAGCCTTCATCGCCGTTACAGGGGTCTACAATCACCTTGCCGGTGTCAACGCCACGGTATACATCAGTAGTGAAACCTACCACCTTGAACAATTCACGGCCTTCAGCGGGCGCGACAAAGCCATTGCTAACACCCACACCGACGATAGTGACTTCTTGGGTGGTATAAGCTGGATCGGTATCTGGGGTAGTATAGATGCCCAGATTAGCCGTTATCGTATGAGCGGATATAAAACTGCCATTAACATCCACGGCACGGGTGCCGGCCCAGTTAATATAATCGCCTATTTCCAACGGTGCCTGGAACATTGGGTTGGTACCTCCCATTGCAGGAGGCATTCCCGCAGGTTGTGGCCTGTTCGGATTGACCACACCCGGCGCCGGCACCATAGTGAAAGCACCCAAATGCAATTGGACACCATTGGCTACCGCGCCCAACGGGCGGTTGAATTGCGGGCATTCGGGGTCTGGGTTCGGGCCGTTGGGATCCGTCCTTGGGATACATAAAGGATAACCTGTCTCGGCAAAAATGGTTGGATTACCATCGTCAACCGAAAAACGCGGGTCTTGCGTATCGGAAGTATTCATGACAGCCCCATTCACCGTGGTACTACCATTGGGTCCGCTGCTGCGACCAAAACGACCAACTGGGTCGTTGATCTTAACCCTAGTACCCGGATTAGCGGCATTGCCCTCACCACCCACGGTCAGTTCGCCAGTAGCAAAATTGATAGCGGTAATGAAGCCGTTACCTGAGTTCAAGTCTTCCTGGCTGATTTCTACCAAACCGGCGATCATCGTGGCATTGCCGCCAGCACCGTAGACCACGTTGCCTATGATATGGGCTTCATAGGTGGCAGGGTTAGTATTGTTTGGCAACCGCTGGGTGTCGTTGATCGCCAAGCCAGTCTCGTTGAGGCAAGGGTTGGTCGTACAATTAGGATTGTAACCTACCGTTTCAAAAGGGGTCAGGAATGAAGCCGGATAGGTAATTACCGTATTCGCGGGCAAGGTGATTGATTGGCCGTTGACCACAATAGTTGCCGTACAAGCCAACGCAGACGTCGCTGCGATAGCGGAATAAGTGGGCTGATTCGTGATGGCGGAAGGTGGCAGAGAACAGCTCCCTCCAACGTTTAATGTGAAGTTTTCAATATGCCCTGTCACATCAAATTGTGCCGGTGTTGTTTGTGGTTGCACACCCATAGCTAGCGGTGCACTAAATATAAGGCTAAAGGCAAGTGGTATTTGCCACCCCTTTTGCCTTCTTTTTGGAATTAGTTTCATGACGCTCTCCTAAAGTAAGGATTAGTTTTTAAATCATTTTTGCAGGCGATTTTCGGCACAATCATATTCCTCTTGACTTCTCAGGAAATTCCTGCATAATTTAATAAAACATTGTTTATTTACATTAGCCCCTATTTTTTAAGAGCCTTTTTCATCGTACTGAAAAGGCAGCCAAGAAAAACAGAAAGGCTAAACCTTGGAAATATCTGCCCTCATCCAAATCAGTGCCGGAAAAGGGGTATTTACCTATTCGTAGGAAGATAGTTTCAATATCATTTAAGAGTATTTAAAGAGTTGCTCCCTTAAAGTGAAAGCATCCACGCAAGCCTACAGTTATAGCTTGAGCTGAAATAAAACATTGGGCAATAAAGCCAATATAGGTAAGTAATAGGTAGCTTTACTATTTATCTTGAGGCGCTATCTAAGAATTAGACCTTAGGACTACTTAGACGGGCGAAAAGGATTTTTAGTGACTTTGATACGCTTTAAGTGTGGAATAAATACTTAACCACTAGAAAATAGATAGCTAAACTATATACTCTCTATTTTCTAAGCATGGATGCGGTATTGTTACTTAGCCCAATCATTCGCAGCACCGTATCAAAATCCGCAAAGAAAAAAATGGGGTTCACACCCTTTCAAACAAGACAAGTTTTAGCATTAACAGCTACTTGGCCTATCAGACTTAAAATTCTTAGTTAGCCTAAAAATTAAACAATGTTAGTTTTTTTGCAAAGTAATGCAGAATGTATACATGACTATATACTGTTTGAGAACGGTTAAATACCGCCTTACTATTCGATAAGCGTTTTCAGGTAAACCTGAAGATTGTCGGATTTACAATTCAAACCTAATTTCTTGCGGATATGATTCCGGTGGATACTGACCGTCCCTTCCGAAATATTCAAGGTGTTCGCAATCACTTTCGTCGCCATCCCTTGCCTGACCATGATTGCAACCTGCGCTTCTAGGGGGGTTAACTTATGAAATGCTGTCGATACCGTATTCTTGCTACCGTAAGCGTTGATTAACTGGGTAAGGTTGTCTTCGAGGATGTTGAGCAGTTGGGATGATTGTACCCGCCCTGCACTGGCCTTTTTCAATTTATTAAGAAAAGGCAGGATAGTTTCTTCCACTTCGCGTGAAAGCGCCTGTTGCGATTGGGTTTTATCTGTTTCGCGGTGCTTTAGCAGCACGGTAAGTGCGGCGTTTATTTCATCGGTTTTCTGTTTAACTTTTTCCAGTTCTTCCTTGGTTGTCGTCACCTGATTTTCCAGACGATGGCGGGCATCCAACAATATTTTTTCAGCTTGCTTTTGCGCCGTTATATCAGTAAATGAGAAAACATAATGGCTGATACATTCATCTTGTCCAATAACCGCCGTTACAGTTAACCAAATAGGGAACTCCTCCCCATTCATACGTTTTGCCATAACTTCGCCTTGCCAAAAGCCATAGGTATACACGGTCACCCATAGAGCCTGATGAAAACTTTCGTCAAGGTGCCTCGCGCACAGGAATGATGAAGGTTTACCGACGGCTTCTTCCGAACCGTAACCGGTAATGCGGCTGAATGCCTCGTTTACGCGCAAAATATTTTTATTCGCATCGGTTACGATAATGCCGTCTTGAGTTTCAAAAGCAACGGCGGCAATTCTTAACCGCTCATCCGTCTGCCTGTAGCCCGTTATGTCGTTAATCGTAATAAACAATAAGCGGACATCCTCAGACACTTGCCGATAAAGACAGTCGAGCTGGACATAGACAGAGGTTAGTTTATCGGCCCGTAACAATGACAACTCGCAGCTCTGTATGCTGTCACTTTGCTTGGCCAACAGATAATGCCGATTCCAGAAGTCTTTGTATTCTTCAGGAATAAAACGGGAGAAACGCCATTTGCTGAGTTTGTTACGCTCTACTCCAAACAGTTTAGCCGCAGCATTATTGCATTCCGAGATCATGCCATCATCGTTTAAGACAAGGTAGGGATTCGGTGAATAGTTGAAAAGGGTTAAATAATAATCGCGCGACTTTTCCAATTCCACATGGGCGTGCCGTAACTCACCCATTTGCAATTTAAGCCCCGCATTAACTAACGCGTTTCCGGACGTATTATTCACATCAATTGCATCATTCATCATACCTCTCTACGCATAAACTGAAATTATGCGAAAAACCTACCCCCATCCTTGTCCTTGAGCACCTACCCCAAAGAGCCATTGTCTAAACTGTGGTATTACACCAAAATAATAAGCAATAAACTTGCCATAATTTTGAAATAATATTAACTTTTTGTTATTTATAAAGTATTTATTTTCTATTCTTAAGATTGTGTAACAAAACCTTGAATTAATGGTTTAAAAGAACCGATGGTTGCGGTTTATTTCAACCATGTTCAATAAGCTATTCTCAGATAATCTTGGTATATAGATTCGCCTTCAGTAACGCCTGGACCGTGCATGCCAGACAAATCAAACCATACAAGTCCGGTTCGACGTTGCTTATCCAAATGGGCAAACAGGGAGATGCTGCCAAAACCGAATATTCCCGGACACAACCTTTCAATTTATCAGGTGGTCGGTTCTACTAGCGTATTTATTGAAAGCGCAGCCGCAAAGCTACGAAAGATAATTGAAGTACCCGCATTAAAATTGATGCTGATGGACTAATTCCTAACCTTAATCTTCCGGGGGGTAATGAAAATTAGGATTTTTTAATCCTAGACCGGTTAGCGCATTACTCGATGAAGAGAGTTAACCGACAGGTAAGGAAACAACGGGTTATCAGATGAGAAAAGCAATGGTTAATTCCCTTTCACCGTCATATCCAGCTTTAACTCTTTTGCGGTTTGCGCTTTTAACATGTCGATCAAATCGGTGGCAGCGCTTCCTGGTGCATTGGCATTTGCACCCATTTGAATATCGGGTACCCATTTTTGTTTTTCAATCGCTTCTGCATAACGCATGTGTACCGTTTTCCAGGCATCCAATTTGGCGGCTAACGCGCCGTCAGCGCTCATCACCAAACGCTTGTATTCGCCATCGCCTTCACCGCGCAAGATTTGTTCCTCCTTGTAGGCGATAGCCGCCAGCCGTTTTTGCTCAGCCTCCAATTTAGCTTGTTCCGCCACAAGCACGCCTTGCATCGCTTTGGTTACCGCGACTTCCTTTTCTTTTTCGGCATCCACCACCGCCTGCACTTTTTCCTGTTCCTTAGCGTATTTATCGACCATGACATTTTTCTTGCCCTGTTCTTCCGCCGTCAAGGCTTCTTGGCGCGCACGTTCGGCATCCGCTTTTGCTGTAATAATGCCCATTGTCGCCTCACGTTTCCGGGAAATCTGGTCGAGGGTTTTTTGCTCGAAATCCCAATCGGTAATTTGAAAGCCGCTCACTTTGATCCCGTAATTTTTAAAATCGCTATCATGATGCAAGGGTTGACCGTCGGCACCGTACTTTATGACAGGTATATTGCGTATAACCCGTTCGTTGGTATCTTTTTGCTCTTCAACAATCGATTTCAATTCAGTAAAAAATTTTCCAGAAGCAATTTGTTCTTCAGCCCACTGGGTAAAAATACCGCGTTTTTCGGCATAAGATTCTTCCGAAGTCATCAAACCTGCGGTCAAATTCATCGATTCTTCACTTAGGGTTTTGATAAGTTTATGGGCAACGGCATCGTTCGAACGAAAGTCTTTATGAAGCCGGATCATCTGCTCTTCGGTTTCGGGCAAGGCAAAACGGGCTTTGCCGAACACTCGTCCGGTACCGCCATCCTGATAACGCACTGTAATCCCGGCATAATTTAAACTGGATTGCGTTATGGCATCTTCTTTATCGAAATCGAAAGTGATGACATCCTTATACACTTCGGTGCTGCCGAATCCTTTGAAATAAATACCCGGCGAAAATTTAACAATCAACGTCCCGGTCGGAAACTGGATAACCGTCCTCTCGCCAGCATCGTTAATGCCAAAGTTTAAGTTAATCAGCAGTAATAACAGTAATAATCCAGCCAAGTAACCCAAATAGCGCGAGTTATACTCTGGTAGTTTAAAGCGTGAATCCGGATTGCCGGGTTTCTTGATTAAATCTTCCAAACTCATACGCACCCCACCTATTGACGGTCGATAGTTAAAATTAA
>JBGAWU010000163.1:0-5932 GCA_044227425.1 Methyloglobulus sp. | reverse complement strand
GCCATGTTATTCAAAAACACGTAATCACAGATAAACAAGACATCCTGGTAGATATACACTGTAAATCCCGGCGTATGCCCGCCGATGTGGTAGGCATCAATGCCATAGAGACTAAAATCATCGCTGAAACGGTTATCAACGTCGAATGATGCAGCTAAAGGATGTTTGGCATCCGACGCATGCAACCAGATTTTCGAATGCCAAAGTCGACGGTATTGGTTTGAGGCACCCATGAAATGATGGTGGGTAAATAAGATTGCATCGACGGGTTCCAGGTTTCGGTTAAACGCTGACGGAGAATCTACCCAGACAGTGCCTGCATTCGTTTCTATGCGGTAAGCCGCATGTTCCAGCCCCAATTTCGGTACAGACAGTAATTGACTGACATCATTGTTAATGCCATGGGTAGTTACCCGATAATTTTTCTCCGCTTCATCCCAAGACAAATATTTGTCATGGCTAGCCCCGCAGAATGGACATATATCGGGCATTTCGCCAATCATGTTATAACCACATTCAAGGCAAACCCACTGGGGCATTAAATCAAGGTCTTGCGTCTGGTTGTTCATAGGGATTCAAGTTCTTAGCACATTGTAAATTGTTTCCTGTAGGGCTAGTGGCCGCTTTTATCCGCATACACTTTATCAACTAGCTGTTTGAACCAGAGTGGGCGGAAGATGACAACAAACAACCCTATCGTGCTGGTGATGGGAAATATCGGTATCAACATGAAAACCATAAGGACTAGGCCACATTTGATTCTAGCGATTAACGAGGCTACATTCATTGTTTTTTCGGTGCCTCTCATAAATAACGAGTACCTTTATTAGAACTAAGACAACGGTGAATTTCAGTAATTCACATTCAATATTTTTTAGGGAAACCTTAAACTAACAAAAACATACGCAGAACAAAGGCGTTACACTTTCGGCTTTCTCTAAAAAGTGCAATACATCCTCCACTTGCTCAAACAATTCGCTTATCCTAAACCTAAGCCTAGCAAGGCTTTAATACCCTTTTAACAGCAAGGTATCAGCAGGGATTCCATCCCCTACCGTCGGTTATATCCAAAAAACCTACCGGCGTATTAAGACTTTCTCTTCGTCGTGTTTTTGCTTTTGGTGGTGTTCTTGGCTAAGGTTTTTTCCGAGGTACCAGGTTTGTAATAGCCCTTCCCCTTTTTTGAATCCGTTCTGTCTCCTGGAGCAGATTTTTTGTTCGAAGGCGAATAATAGCCTTTTGCTTTCGACTTACTAGCGACAGTTACTGCCTTGCTTTCTGTTTTTGCAGATTGTTTACCCTTTGCTGCCGGTACTGTTGATTTCTTTGCACCCTTGCTGCTGACCACCGCCACTCTGTTAGAATGCACAGCCGCCGATTTGCTGCTGATATGGGTAGCCTTTGCGCTAGATTTAGCTATAGCATGACGTTCGGGAGCCTCCCGGACAATTGATTTGGTTTTTCCTGTGATCTTGACTCTAGTTACAGGACTGTATTCAATCGGCTTATGGTAAGACGCTAGATGGGGAATGTGTGTCGATTTTCTAACATAACGGACATGATGGTCGTCATCGTCTTCGTCGAGGTGGTGTGCGGCGTAATGCGATGAAGGGCGGTGTCCACATGAAAGCTGGTATGGCGGCACACCTACCGAGTTTTTATTCATTGAGTGGATAGTTTTCGATTGGTAGGTATTGTATGGGTCCGAGAATCCTGTATCCATCATGGTGAACATGTGTTCATAACGTTCGCTACTGCTTTTGCCGCCCAATACGACGCCGATCAATCTTTTTCCTGACTGATGGGCGGAAGCGACGAGGTTATAGCCTGAACCACAGGTATATCCCGTTTTCATGCCTTCGGCACCGGGATAGTTAGCGGTAAACTTATTGATACCCCGATATTCCCGTCCGTTAAAATACATGCCATCGGCGGCGAAATACGGATAATACTGCGGAAAGTCACGCATCGTCCTCAATGCCAGCAATGCCATATCGTGCGCGGTCGTCGTTTGCCAGTCATGCGGCAACCCCGTGGCATTCATGAAATGGCTGCCATACATACCCAGGCCGTGTGCAGTAGCAGTCATTTTTATCGCGAATTGCTGCTCGCTACCGGCGATTTCTTCAGCCAGAACAACAGCAGCGTCATTCGCGGAACGGGTGATGATCGCTAAAATTGCATCTTCGACAGATATTGTTTCCCACGGCGTTAACCCGAGCTTACTGGTCGGCTGGTGCGCCGCATGGCTTGACACATTCATTTCATCGCTTAAACGCAACTTTCCCGATTCCAAGGCGGAAAAAGTCATGTATAAGGTCATTAATTTGGTCAATGACGCCGGATACCAGGATTGGTTAGCTTCCAGCTCATACAGGACGTTACCGGTATCAGCGTCGATCAATAGCGCTGCATGACGGCCATAGCTTAGTTGCGATAACATCATGAGCCATGTTGCGGTCAAAATGAGCAGGGAATGTTTAACAATCTTCATCTAGGGCGATTCTCAAAAAGCAGGAATTAAGTTTATGTAGCTATTGCGTATTAATGAAAAATTCGATTTAACCGTTTTCGAAAGAACGGGACTCGAAACTGTTAACTATAGCCGATTATTTAAAAAACATTTTAGCAGCCGAATTGTTTTATAGGCTTAAATTGACCGTTAAAAAACGTAACGTTTTATTTGAAGCCTTTCAGACATCCGTAAGGCGGCTGACCTTGGCAGATTCCCCAGTAACTCCCGAAATTTCCTTCATCGGAAGGTTTCCAGTTTTCAGAAAAAGCTTCGAACACATTACCCGACCAATTTTTTTAGCGAGTTTTTGCAAGGTCGATTGAATCACTTTCATTTGATTGTTTTTACCGGCGACTCCGCATTTTTCACCGGTATGGGTATTGGTTTCCGTTGCCCCTTCAGGACCGCTCGGCCAGCCGAATTCGGTAAGGACTACGTCTTTACCCGGATAAGTCTGCCTAAGTTCTTCAATTTTTGCGATGTGGAAATCAGCCGCCTTATCCGCCGGAATGCAGGTATGGACGCCTGCATGTTTATTTTCCCACCACGGAAAAACATTGATGCCAATCCAATCCGTTTTTGCTTCGAAGCCCGTTTTACGGCAAGGCGTGGAGCGGTCGCACCACTCCCACCAGGTATCGATGGTGGTGATCGGCTGTTTTACTTCGGCTTTACGTAAGTTATCTATGCATTTGACGATCTCGCTGTCATAGATATTGCCATGCCTTGTCCTAACTTCGGAACCGCAGCTTAGCTTTACAATGGTCTCGGGATAAGCTTTGGCAGCTTCGATCCCTTTGGCGATGGATTGGTCGTTAACCGAAATATCCTTATCCAGCCAGATAATCGCGATCACTTTCAAATTTCGGGCTTTCGCCGCAGCAAAACTATGTTCCAAACCGTTCATCACGCCGTAAGTCATGATGCAACGAAAGCGGGTTTCCTTTACAAGCTTATCCAGTAAGGCATCAATCAATTCATTTGAAGGTTGCGGCCCGAAATTCGGGTTAATGTCGCCAACATAAGGGCTGAATGCAACGCACTGCATCGCCTTGGCCGCTATATTTCCGATATGCGTTTGCTTGGGTTTGGCAGCTGTTTTCGCAACCCCGTTTGAAGTAACCAATAAAAACAACCATAAAATAATACCGGCATTAGCAATTTGTCTCATAAAACACCCCAGGCACACGATAACCACTTCAAAATTTAAGTCGACCAAAAAGATTATCTTTGATGACAAATGAACTTTTGATGAATTTTAACGCTGCTATTTTTAGATAATATGATAAGCGATTTTATTTACTTAAACGTTAAAGTTTAAATAAAACATTAAATCAGTCACAGATTTACCAAGATGCTTTATTGTTGAGGATTAGCGGTTGCGGCTTTCTGATGGATAAGCCATAAAAAACGCACCATTAAGTCTATCGAATAACCGGCTAACCAATCGCATGATGCAAATTGAATTAACGTGGCAATCTTCGGTCATACCGTTTAGAATACCCATCAAGGGGGCGACATGGCTTCGACGTGGGTAGCGAAACCTTGAGTGCATACCGAGGACTGTACACCTCGTAAATCCTACAGAAAAAAAGTATTCGCAAACGACGAAAACTACTCAGTGGCTTTAGCAGCTTAAAACCTGCACCACTTCTCTGACTGGCGGTGCTTATGCAACCAGAGTTCGGAGTATCCTTCGGGATATAAAGAACGCTCAGGGATCATCTTACATAAGATCGCGGCAAGGCTTAGTTCGGAGCTAAAAGCGCTAAAACCAATCGAAATCGCTGTTGATTTTCTTGGCCCGACGGGTAGTCAACAGTTAAATCAAAGCGCGGGATAAGTATGTAGACCTTGTGGCGGAGTGCTTGCGGACGGGGGTTCAATTCCCCCCGCCTCCACCAATTAACGATTTAACGATGTTCAACGAAGTATATAAAACCCGCATGTTGCAAAGCATAGCGGGTTTTTTATTGCCAGCGAAGTACAGCGAGATACATTGACATACCGTCATCAGTGACGGTATAAATGACGGCATATTGACTTATCCAGAATCTTATACCGTCATGCCCCTATCTGATACCGCCATCAAGAACGCCAAGCCCATAGCTGGCAAGGCTTACAAGCTGACCGACAACAACGGGATGTATGTTTACATCCATCACAACGGCTCTAAATATTTTAGGCTTGATTACCGATTTGAAGGAAAGCGCAAAACCTTAGCCCTTGGGGTTTATCCTGCTACCACATTGGCAAAAGCTAGGGAAATGACTTTAGCGGCAAAAAAACATATAGCCGATGGCATAGACCCAAGTGAAAATAAAAAGGCGGTCAAAGAGTCAAAGTTAGCATTCTCAGCCAACAGCTTTGAAATAATCGCCCGTGAATGGGGGCAAAAAAAAGTTGACGGTTGGGATGAAAAAAACAACCGCTCCAAGCGAATGCTGGAACGTAACATTTTTCCTTGGCTTGGCAGCAAGCCGATTACCGAAATCCTGCCAAAAGACATCCTAGTTTGTTTAAGGCGGCTTGAAGAACGCGGCACGATTGAGACAGCCCACCGCACCTTGCAGATAACGGGGCAGATTGTCCGCTATGCCGTGGCGACAGGCCGGATTGATCGTGACATCACGCCGGATTTACGGGGCGCATTGCCACCCGCAAAAGGCGGTAATTTTGCTTCGATGACAGACCCAAAGCAAATAGCGCCGCTGTTAAGAGCAATAGACGATTATAGCGGCTCTTACATCGTTAAATCAGCCTTGCAGATTGCCCCTTTAGTGTTTGTAAGGCCGGGGGAATTGCGTCATGCCGAATGGCAGCACATAGACCTTGAATCCAAAGAGTGGCGTTACTTAGTCACCAAGACGCAAACGCAGCACATCGTACCTTTATCAAAGCAAGCGATTGACATTCTGGAAGCCATAAATCCGCTAACAGGTAACGGACGCTATGTTTTTCCAAGCGCACGGACACCCAACGGCTCACGGGCAATGTCAGACGTGGCGTTATTGGCGGCACTTAGGCGCATGGGTTTTGACAAGTCCGAAATGACGGTACACGGCTTTAGAGCAATAGCGCGCACCGTCTTGGATGAAGTGTTAGGCTTCCGGCCTGACTTTATTGAACATCAACTAGCCCATGCTGTTAGAGACCCGAACGGCAGGGCATATAATCGAACTGCACACTTACCCGAACGCCGTAAGATGATGCAAGCCTGGGCTGATTACCTGGACGGCTTAAAGCGCGGGGCGGATGTTATTCCGTTCAAACATAAACAAGGGTGATAGCTGGGCAGTTTGAAGCCGTTGCCGATAATATCAAGCCGCTTCCCGTGGCGAAACTTCTGCTTCAATACTAGAGTTTTGCGCGGCAAGCTTTAAATCATATTCCGTTTGCAGGTTGAGCCAAGACTTA
>JBGAWU010000162.1:0-5980 GCA_044227425.1 Methyloglobulus sp. | reverse complement strand
ACAGATAAACGGCGGTGACCAGTTAATCCAAGGTATTTTTGCCGAGGTCGACAAAAGTGGCAGCCACAAAGCGATTATCAGGGCCTATCTTGCGCCGCCGGAAATCAGGGAAAAAATCATCAGTACCGAACAGTTCAGCCAGCGCTGGCGGCAGACGGTCGGCGACATTGTTGGAGTCGAATCACTGTTATTCGAATCGGATGCGGGCGGGCCTGGCGCCGGGTCGGCAATTACCATAGAACTAAACCATCAAGATAGCAACATATTGGAGAAAGCGGGGCAGGAACTCGCCGACGCACTACGCGCTTACCCAATCGTAAAAGACGTCGATGACGGGTTCAACCCCGGAAAACAACAAATGGATTTTACGGTCTTGCCGGAAGGGAAAAGCTTAGGGTTAACGGCACAAGAAGTCGCCCGGCAAGTGCGTAATGCATTTTTCGGTGCTGAAGTCCTACGCCAGCAACGCGGACGTAATGAAATCAAGGTTATGGTCAGGTTACCGGCAAACGAACGGTTGTCACAAAGTAACATCGAAGACTTGCTGATCTGGACTAAAACCGGCAAATACGTACCGTTAAAGGAAGTCGTCCACGTCGAACGCGGACGCGCATACACGGAAATCAACCGGCACAACGGCAGGCGGAATATCCAGGTAAAAGCCAATGTCATCCCGAAAAGCAAAGCCGGCGAAATCCTGAACGACCTGGAGGCCGACGAACTAAAAACCCTGGCGGATAAATATCCCGGCCTGCAATACAGTTTTCAGGGGCAGGCGGCGGACATGTCCGAAAGCATGGATAGCTTGTCGCTAAGTTTTATTCTTGCACTGCTGGCGATTTACATCCTTTTGGCGATTCCACTGCAAAGTTATAGCTTGCCGCTGGTTGTGGTGTCGAGTATCCCGTTTGGTGTGATTGGGGCGATATTCGGGCATTTCATCATGGGCTACGACCTGAGCCTGATCAGTGTGCTCGGCATGGTATCGCTAGCGGGGGTCGTCGCAAACGACTCATTGATATTGATAGACCAGGCCGTCTACCTCAAAACTAAAGACGCACAAGCCGGAAAATCGGCGATAGCCATCATTAAAACAGCAGCATCGCAGCGCTTCAGGCCGATTTTGCTGACCACCTTTACCACATTCTTCGGCCTAATCCCGATGATCTTCGAAACGTCCCGGCAAGCACGGATGTTAATCCCAATGGCGATTTCCATCGGCTTCGGCATCCTGTTCGCCACGTTAATCTCGCTAGTATTGATACCGTCGTTGTATGTAGTGGTAGATGATATTAAACAGTTTGTTAAGAAATCCCTGATTAAGTCGATCTGAATTTCACATAAATTCGGATAATAAGTGGAATCTTCAAAGGAGAGGGTCAGCGGTTATAGTTTGACGTTTTTTCGTTAAAGAAAATTGCCATGAGTTATAACCAGCTTACCTCAGTTTCGTTAATAACGGTTCACTGTAGTCGATGACTGACCACAGTTTTCAAAGGTCCGTTAAAATAATAGTGATTTTTCCATTGAGCTAAAAATCAACCGATTTAAAATCATGATTCGGCTATCATTTAAAATTGAATTGGTCGAATAGTCGAATTCTGATTGAATTAGGTATTAATTTTTCGATTGTTAAAAAACAGGCTGTTATCGATGATACATTTTACGGTGCCATGAAAAAGTTCAACTGCCCTTCGTGCGGCGCGGAAGTGGTATTTCAATCGAATGTTTCGGTTTACGCTGTTTGCGCGTTTTGTAACTCAATGATCGTCCGTCGCGATATCGATGTGGAAGCCATCGGCAAGATGGCGCAATTGCCTGACGACATGAGTCCAATTCAAATCGGCGCACAAGGCAACTATCAGGACACTAATTTTTATATTGTCGGACGAATGAAAATCGCCTGGAAAGACGGTTCCTGGAATGAGTGGTACATGATGTTCGACAATGGCGGCAAGGGATGGCTAGCCGAGGCACAAGGTTTTTATGCCGTTTGCCATGAATATGAAGAACCTTTACCGGCTGAAGCGGTTAAAACCATCAATAAACTGATCAAACTGGGAAGTCCGCCGAATGAAGCAGTATCTCCCAACAAAACCTCCCAGAATACGATGCGCCAGGAAATGCTAGGCTCATTTCTGTTTTTAAACCAGTTAAAGTACAAAATCGTGGATGTAAAATCTGCAACCTGTATCGGCAGCGAAGGTGAATTGCCGTTTGTGGCGCCGAACGGACGGAAAACCTTAACCATAGATTTAGTAGGAATTCACGGCGAATTCGCCAGTATCGAGCTTGCCAAGGACAAAACCCGCGTCTATTTAGGCCGTTATGTCGACTGGAATGAGCTACATTTGCAAAACTTAAGACTTTTGGAAGACTGGTAATGGTTGATTTTTCGACAGTTCCTCCTGAAATTCCTCGAAAACCCGCGGGTAAAGCGAAAACCTTCAAATGCCCCAATTGCGGCGGCTCGATTACCGTTAAAGCGTTGGGACATTCTATCAGCGCTGTTTGTGCCTACTGTTCGTCGGTCGTTGACGTCGCCAACGAAAATCTCCGTATTCTTTCGACCGCGAATGAACGCACCCGCCCTACTTTGTTGACTATCGGCAGTAAAGGCCGATTAGCCGGAATCTTCTGGGAAATTATCGGCTACATGGAAAAAACCGACGAGTCCGGCATTTACCGTTGGGACGAATACTTGCTTTACAACCCCTATCAAGGGTTTCGTTTTCTGGTACAAACCAACGGCCATTGGAGTTTATTCACAGTCCTGAAGAAATCTGTTGCAACATCGGATTACACAAGTGAAATCAAGTTTGATGGCCGTTTGTATCAATGCTTTCAAAAAGGCTTGACGAAAGTTGCTTATGTGAAGGGCGAGTTTTACTGGCGCGTCCGTAAAGATGAGGAAAGTTTCGTCACCGACTATGTAGCGCCGCCCTATATGCTGTCGGTTGCACAGAACGATGAAGAAATTAATGTCGCCCTAGGCGAATACATCGAACCTAAAGCCATCGAAAACGCCTTCGTGCTGACCTACGAAATACCGGAGCGTATCGGCGTTGGGCCTAATCAGGCCGGACATTACAACACCGAATATGTTGCCAAAATCTGGTACACCTTTGCAGTTGCCTTGGTCTTGGCGACGTTCATCCAAATCCTGTCGGCATTTACTGCGCACAGTACGGTGCTCTTGGAAAACAGTTTCGAAATCGAGTCCGCCAATAAAAACCAGACCGTCAGCACCGAAAAATTTAACGTACCCAGACAATCCAACCTAGAAATTTCCAGTTATGCCCGTTTAGACAACGACTGGCTGGAACTTGGCCTGGAACTCGTCAACGACAAGGACGACACGGTCAAGCAAACTAAACAAGCGTTGGAATTTTACTCGGGCTTCGATTACGACGGCTATTGGAAAGAAGGCGACCTGGATCGTGACAGCGTATTTTCCGCCGTACCCCCAGGTGATTACCGCCTGTTGATCGACGCCGACTGGGGCGCCAATTACCTAAAGAAACCGATGGCCTTTTATATTAAAGTGAAACGGGATGTCTCAAACTGGTCGAATTTCGGCTTTACTTTGCTGTTGATGCTCATTTTCCCGGCTTTCATAACCGTAAGGTACTACCAGATTGAATCGGCGCGCTGGTCCGAAAGCGATTTTTCTAAATTTACTTGGCAGTAACAGGACCGATGCCGAACATTTATATCGCCTATTGCGCCATTTTGATAATCCTCTTGGCGATAGCCAACTATAAGGGGATTATCTACAGTACCTATCTCTACGGCGAGGATTCCCGCGCCGCCAGATCCGCCAATTATTACCATAAATAAGGAGAACCTCATGGAATTCGCCGACATGATTGAAATGAAATACGTGGTGGCTTCATTACTGTATTCAGCGATTGGCTTGACTATATTTGTTGTGGCTTTTGCGGTGCTCGACCTCTTGACGCCCAAAGTCAGCGTATGGAAAGAACTGGTTGAGAAACAGAATATGGCGCTGGCAATTTTTCTGGCTGCCGTGGTTTTTGGGATTGCGACGATTATTGCGTCGGCAATACATGGTTAGCAAGTTATCCGCCGGTCAAACAGGTTACGCAATGCGTACCCTGTTTTTTTGAATAAACTCTAAGTGGCCTTACTCCTCCTCATCTCCGTTTTCGTTATCGCTACCTGCGGACTGATTTACGAGCTGATTGCCGGAACGTTAGCCAGCTATCTTCTGGGCGATTCGATCACGCAATTTTCCACCATCATCGGTTGTTATCTATTTGCGATGGGCATCGGTTCCTGGTTATCCGGCTACATCAACCGCAACCTGCTGGGTTATTTCATCAAAATCGAAATCCTGGTCGGCGTAATTGGCGGCAGTTCGGCGGCAGTGTTGTTTTTATTGTTCGAGCAGGTCTATTCGTTCCGGTTGCTGCTGTATTTTGTCGTGACTTTAATCGGCATTCTCGTCGGCATCGAAATCCCCTTGTTGTTACGGATTTTGAAAGACCGCTTCGAATTTAAGGATTTAGTATCCAAGGTATTTACTTTCGACTATATCGGGGCTTTATTTGCTTCCGTGTTATTTCCTTTGGTGCTGGTACCTTATTTAGGGTTGGTCAAAACCAGTTTCCTGTTCGGCATGTTGAACACCTTAGTGGCGTTGTGGCTACTGTATGCCATCAAGGAAAATCTTCCCGCGCTCAAATGGCACCGGTTATCGGCCATTACAGCTTTGATCGCGCTCATGTTCGGCTTTCTGTATTCCGAAAGCATCATGGGCATCGCCGAGGCGAGCAGCTATCAAGGCCAAGTGATTTACGCCAAATCCACACCTTACCAACGCATTGTAATCACCAAAGAGCAGCACGATTTACGGCTGTTCCTCAACTCCAACCTGCAATTCAGCTCGGTAGACGAATACCGCTACCATGAAGCGTTAGTGCATCCGGTCCTGGCCGCCCTGCCCCAACCCAAACGCGTTTTGATCATCGGCGGCGGCGACGGCCTTGCCTTGCGCGAAGTGTTGAAATACCCCAGCATTGAAGCGGTAACGCTGGTTGACCTCGACCCCGCCATGACCCGCTTGTTCGCTTCCAATAGCCTGTTGACTACGCTGAACCAGAATGCCTTAAAATCGCCGAAATTGACCGTCATCAACCAAGATGCTTTTCTGTGGTTAAAGGCGCAACATGAACAGGATATACGACCGGTATTCGATGCCATCATTATCGATGTACCCGACCCGTCCAATTACTCGGTCGGTAAACTATATTCCCTGTCTTTTTTTAAATTGCTGCCGGACGTCATGGATGCCAACAGCATATCGATCATCCAAAGCACATCGCCGCTCGCCGCCAGAAAATCCTTCTGGTGCGTCAACAACACCTTGGCAGCCGCCGGTTTGTTAACCACGCCATACCATGCCTATGTGCCTTCGTTCGGCGAATGGGGCTTTATTATCGGTACGCTTAAACCTTACCAACGTCCGCAACATTATCCTCAAGGCTTACGTTATGTCAGCGTGGAAACCGTGAACGAGATGTTCCATTTTCCCGCTGACATGGCGAAAGTGGACACCAAAATCCAGCGCCTGGACGATCAGGTTTTAGTCCGGTATTTTGATGAGGAATGGTCAAAATATTTGATTTATTAGCCAATATTGCAACAAGGTAGCCCGTATGAAGCAACGCGTTTATGCCCTTCGTAAAATACGGGAATATCGAAGCCACGAATGCCTGGATTCCGTTACACTCCATCCGCGCTACTTGCTACCTCTCTGGGCTATGTTACACTAACAGACAGCCTCGTTCGAAATGGAGGTTATCTCAACTCCACAGTTTTTGAAGCTAAAAAACTCGTTAAGCGGGGCGTCCGTGTAATCTTAGCAAGACCAGCAATCTGTAATTTTTTCGGGAGGAGTTATGAAAAATAGAGCCTTAAAATGTTTGGCCTTAATTGTAGTCTTATCCGGCGTATC
>JBGAWU010000161.1:0-5981 GCA_044227425.1 Methyloglobulus sp. | reverse complement strand
TATCAATTGTTCGTCGAAAGGGTGGAACTCGTTATTGCCGAAGAACAACAGATATATTGGCAATTTCATACGAAACCGGTAGCCCAAGAATCGGATGCGACGGCTGATACCGGGCAGAAATAACGCCATAGGAATGTCAAAGTCCGTTCATCGACGACGACCAATCGTTTAACGGATTCGACCCGACGCGCAAGCCGATTGACGGACCATTTTTTTAACCTAACCGTTCGATCATTTTCCCAACTTGCTGCGCAAAAGCTTGTAAATCCCCCCGCTTAAGGGTTGCTTCGGGAATAACCAGCGCCGTCCCCAGATCGAGGTAGATATAAACGTACCCTTTAACATAATCCACCCGGAGCAATTCCGACCACGCCATTTTATTCTTCCCCGATGGTGACTTTTCAAGCAGAAAATTAGGGTTGGCCGGATCGATAGTCAACACATAGGTGCCGAACATGTTTTTTCGTTCTTTATAGGTGTAAGTCTTAAGGATTTGGCGACCAACATTCAGCAAAATAATTCGTGGCGACAACCAGGCCCATAAAAAGGCTACGGCAAAAATATAACCGGACGATTTAAAATCGGCATAATAGTAGTAGTAAAAGGAACCGATCAGCATCATGACACCAGGAACGATCCAGCGATTTTTTTTGAGCTGGTTCCTGTATTCATCGGTTTGTTTAAAACGCATTTCGTTGAAATGGATTAAATCTTCTTCTCTAAACTCGTATTCGATTTCAAACATGTTGTAATTTTAATTAATGGTTAAAAATAATTTTATTAACTGCAAAAAACGTCCTTGTTTCCAGTTAATCGGGCTAATGCATCTTTATTTTCGCGTGGGCGCTACGTCGGAATAAGTTGGAAAGCGTTAATAGCGCCGTTCGGTAATAACCGTGTATCGCAACCTGGTGCATTTTATAAAGCGATAAATAAACCACTCTGGCAATAAACCCGCCAATGGTTACCGACCCCATCAAATTGCCCATTAAGTTGCCAACTGTGGAATATTTTCCAAGGGCTACTAACGAGCCGTAATCGTGGTAAACATATTTAACCGGTGAACGACCATTTATTCTATTAATGATCGTTTGGCATACCGTAGATGCTTGCTGATGTGCAGCTTGGGCGCGCGGCGGCACATTGCCCTTATGCCCCGGCCACGGACAGGCAGCACAGTCGCCGATGGCAAAAATATTGTCGTCATTCGTTTTTAAGGTTTCATCGACGATAATCTGATTGATTTGATTGGTTGCCAAACCGTCAAGGTGGTTCACCCAATCCGGTGCCTTGATACCTGCCGCCCAGACTTTAATATCGGCAGGAATAAAAGCACCGTCCAACGTTTTAATACCTTCCTGATTCACTTCGACCACGCGACAACCCAGTTTCAAGTCGATATCCAATTTGGCTAATTGATTTTGGGTTGCCAACGCAAGTTTAGAAGGAAGTGCCGGAAGTAATTGCGGCGAAGCTTCGATGATCGTCAGTTTTACATGGCTGGATTGCTCCAGACCGTAGACGGCAAGCATGTCGGTAACTTCATGCAATTCCGCTGATAGCTCCACTCCAGTCGCACCGCCACCGACAATGGCAATCGACAAGTTTTTCGGTTTGTTTTCATTACTGGCGACAGCTTTAATATAGGATTCTACCAAGTGTTTTTGGAAGCGGAACGCTTGCGCAGTAGTATCCAAAAAGTAGCAATACTCGGCCACACCCTTGATCCCAAAAGTATTGCTGACGCTGCCTATCGCCATGACCAGTGTATCGTATAGAAAAGTCCGTCGAGGAATGATTTCTTCACCGTCATCGCCATAGGTTGGGCTGGCGTAAATTTCTTTTTTCTGCCTATCCAGCCCCTCCATTTTTCCCAGCCGGAACCGAAAATGATTGCGGTAAGCTTGCGCCAGATAGTCAACCTGTTCAGCTTCATCTAACGTTCCTGCCGCAACTTCATGCAACAATGGTTTCCAGATGTGGGTTGTCGTTGCATCCAATAATATGACTTCCGCCAACCCTTTTTTTCCTAACTTGCGACCCAAACTTGTCGCAAGCTCCAATCCGGCTGCACCGCCGCCGACAATAACGATTTTGTGTTTTTGCTTATTTTCAGGCACGATATTCTCCACTCTTTTCATTAGAATTTTATCATTATTAACGGACTCACCGTTGATAAAAACGGAATAAACGAAAATTATGGAAAAACTGCTCTCGTCAACGGCTCATTCAGGTAATTCCCGCTTCGGAAAAAGTGTTAACAGAAACTTTCGTGGGATCATTCGCTTTCCCACTTATCTTGTAGAGTGATAATTTCTATGGATTCTGTTGAATGGATTTACCCGCCAACAATTTCATAAAGTCACCTGACGGCACCGGACGGCTGAACAAGAAACCCTGAAAAACGCTGCAGTCATGATGTTTCAGAAACTCAAGTTGGGACGTGCTTTCAACGCCTTCGGCGACAGCCTCCATCCCCAAACCGTTCGCCAGCGCAAGGATGGCTTTGACAATAGCCTGGCTATTGGCTTCCGTTTCAAGTTGGCGCATGAACGATTGGTCGATTTTTAAGACATCGAGCGGAAGTTCCCTTAAATAAGACAGCGATGAAAAGCCGGTGCCGAAATCATCCATTGATAGCTTAAGTCCAAGCCCCTTAAGGTCATTCATGCGCTCCACGCAGGCTTTTGCTTCACCAATAGCCACCGACTCCGTCAATTCCAGCTCGATGTAGCGCGGATCGACGCCAGTTCTTGCAAGAATCCAGGCAATTTTGGAAACCAGTTCCGGGCGCTTAAATTCGATAACCGAAAGATTAACGGAAATACGCACCGGTTCGACGCCTTCGGTTAGACATGAGCGAACGAACAGACAGGTTTGTTCGAGCACCCATTCCCCAATATCAACGATGAGCCCGGATTGCTCCGCCACGGGTATAAACTTTGCGGGCGAAACTAATCCTAATTCTGCATGTTGCCAGCGGACTAACGCTTCCGCTCCGACAATAAGCCCATTCAGATCGACTTTTGGCTGATAGTAGAGCAACATCTCCCCCCGTGGAATTGCGTTACGTAACTCATGCTCCAGTTTTATATTTTCGAGCGCAGTCGCATTCAGTTCATTGGAATAAAACCTGAAATTGGCACGGCCTTGGTTCTTGGCATGGTACATAGCGGCATCGGCATTTTTGAGCAAATCATGGACATTATCCGCATCCTTTGGGAATACCGCTATCCCTAAGCTAGCGGTAAAACTCATTGGATGGCCTGCAACCAACACGGTTTGTTTTAATGAAGTCAAAATCTTTTCAGCAACCGCACTGATCAGCAACATCGGATTGATGTGCAACCCAATAAAATTTCCGATACCTTGACCAATAATTCGTCGCCTGCCAGATGGCCTAAGGAATCGTTAACGTTTTTAAAACGATCCAAATCGATGAAAACGACGGCAAGCAGGGATGAGTCACGTTTTGCACGGATTATTTCCTGATGCAACCGGTCATTTAAGACTAACCGGTTAGGCAATCCAGTCAAGGCGTCAAAATGCGCTTGTTGATAGAGCTTTTCTTCCCATGCCGCATTTGAGAGAGCAACGGCTATGCGGTCGCCAAAGTTCCTCGCAGCATCAGCCAACTCTTGGGAGATGTTGTTTGTCGTTTGATAGCCAAGGCAAATGATCGAAGTTAACCCACCGTTCACAACGATAGGGACGATCAAAAACCGCCACTGACCAAAAACCCGCATATTCTGTAAAAAGGCCGAAAATTTATCGTCGATAGCCGTCTCGATCACACTGTTCTTCATCGCAAGCAACTCCAGCACATCTTGCATGCTTAGCTTGACCACCCTGGAGATAGCTTCTAAATCCCGCTCGCCTTGCCGGATGCGGATATCGCTTATTTGATAAGTTTCAGGGTCGAGACGGGCTATGGAAATTAAATCGCAGCGTAAAATACTAGGCAAACGGGTTAGCGCGGTATCGATAATATCCTCCGCATTCAACGATGAAAGGATGTGGCGGTCGATCTCCGCCATGGTAGACAGGATTTCAAACTGGTTTTGCAAACGCCGCGTCATTTCATTAAATGAGTCGGCAAGTACTTCGAATTCATCCCGGCTTGCTATATCCAACCGATAATGAAAATTACCTTCTGAAATGCGTTGGGTTGCCGTTTTCAGGCGTTCTAACGGCTTTAGATTTTTCGCAATCAGCATAAAACTCAAATATGCGACTATTAGCACCGCTAGCGCAATTACCGGCGGATAAATCGCGCTGAATTGCTCGATCGAGCTGAACGCCAACGATTCCGGTTGGGCTTGTACGATTGTCAATTCCGGGCTTGCGAATACGACATTCCCAGGCAATTTCCAATAAGCGCCTAAATAATTACCGAACCCGCTGTCCCAAGCCAGCTCACCACTGCTTGTTTTAGATAACCGTAACTTCTCTTGGCTGGGTATAGTGATATTTGGCTCCGATGCAAACAGCAAATTACCGTTTCCGCTGAAAACCCAAAGATTATTAGGGGCTTGATTTTCAGCATCCCAAAGCAGTTCAGGATTCAACTCAGCGATAAGAATGTCTGCTTCGGCTTGTTTTTTTGCCAGATTAACCGCCATCCAGATATTTACGGAGTGTGGCTTGGCTGTCTCAACAACTTTAATGTAAGCCCTACCCGAACCGATTTTACTTGTTTCCTGGCCGTTTAATTTCGGCAAATTCTCTATATTGCCGAAAGCCATTTTTTTTTCACCGTGCGGCCCAATAACCGCCCATCGAACAAATTGCAGCTTCAACCGGTTTTCGCGGTCGAAAGCGGCTTGAACCGAATAATTGTCCGATTTTTTTATATCGAAAGCCGCTAAACGAAGTGTGCTTTCAAATAATGTCAACCTGTCGAGCAGCCCCATCGCGTAGTTTTTACAGCTTTTGCGGAGCGAACTTATCGCTTGGTCGTGAAGTTGCCCGTTAACCTGCTGAAATGAATAGAAGCCTAAAATCCCGGTTGGAATCAGGGCGGCCAGGACAAAAGAAACCAGGATACGGCGGGCGACTTTATTTCCGGTTAGCGATATTTTCAACACAACGATTTAGATCCACTTAAAAATCAGCGGCAAGGCCAACAAACGCCCCGTCCCTAGCCAAAATTACATCATCCAAACTGTCCTTTTGGCTGACTTGCTTTTTAGTGATACCGTTTTTGCCGTTACTGTATAGATCGTAATTTGTATTAATTGGGTTGAGTTTGTGGTCCTTTCGGACACTCCCTTTGATTCCCGGCCCGCCATCGATAATATTGAGGTAGGCATAAAGATTACCCCACGGGTCGCGACCATTATTAGGCAGGCAGGCCGCTATATCAGCAATGCTAGCGGGATAGCTGAAATTGACGGTATAAAACCGTTCAATACAGACTTGCATAGCGTAAATATCCGCGATGGCTTTATCATTATTGGATTTATCGATATAACCGCGATACGAAGGGATGGCAATTGCTGTCAGCACCGAAACTATCGCTACTGCGAACATGAGTTCAATAAGTGTAAATCCGCCCTTTTGAGTTTTCATTTTCCAAACGAAATTTTATGTGAATAAAAAATTTTTCTCGGGTAGGCATAATTAATTTTTATTATGTTTTTCAGTTATATATCAAGCCATCACAGCTTCACTTAAAAATCAGCCAGCAACATCCTACATTGCAGTATAGCTAATTAAATGACATTTTTTTCGTGGTACGTTGTAAGCAAATTACTTTAAAAGCCTTAAGGCGTCCATTGCATCCAATCGGAATTGTGATAATGTCCGCAAAGAAAGTAAATTTCAGCCCTAACAGGCCAATTATGGTGAACCATGAAGGTGTAGTTGCAAACTAATTTATATTGGCAACTTTAAAAGAAAAATGAATAGGATTGCAGCTGAACCTGCTCAAGTTTGTTACAAACCGCCGTTAGTTAGGCGAACGGAGCGGTAAAAACCGG
>JBGAWU010000160.1:0-5986 GCA_044227425.1 Methyloglobulus sp. | reverse complement strand
CCGGTGCACGTTGGCATTGCTGTGGAAATAGAAATGCTCTTCGGCCTCCACCACCGAGCGGGGCTTCTGGCTGGTGGCGGCACTGTCCAGATACACCAGGCGGCGGCCGTGCACCAGACGCTGCAGGATGGGGAAGTCGGCGCGGATTTTATCGATAGGGAATATGGTCATATAAGATAGTTTTCATTTTCTCTTGCCAGATAATCGAGCTACGTGGCTAATATTATCCAGTTTGTTGATTAATCATTAGTAAGGCGTTATATTTTAAATACATTTTTAAGGTTTATTGCCATGAATCCAATCATCTCATCCATACGTAAACATCTAACCGATATCCACGAATGGCGCAAAATGGGCGAGGCCAATATTTTTCCACCGGAAAGCCATGTTGAACTCATTAATGGGGAAATTTTAGAAATGTCCCCTATTGGCTCAAACCATGCCGGTCATTTGAAGCGCATCACTAACGTTTTTTCGGCCTTAATGACCGGCAAAGCGATTGTAAGCGTACAAGACCCACTCCAACTCGGCGACTTGTCTGAGCCAGAACCGGATTTCATGTTATTAAAACCGAATACCGACTTCTATTCATCCCGTCATCCTATTGCCGACGATGTCTTATTACTCATTGAAATCGCAGACAGTTCGCTCGTTTACGATCAAACTCAAAAACTTCGCTTATACGCTATACACAATATCCCAGAATATTGGTTGCTGAACTTAATCGACCACTGTCTCGAGGTTTACCGTAAACCCAAAGGCGAAGCGTTTGCCGAGAAAACGACTTTATATCATGGAGATAACATTACTTTATCGCAGTTGCCGGAAATAACCATTCAAATTACTGATATTTTGTAAATCGCAAATTAGATTTTCGCCGCTCGACTTAAAAAATCATAACCACTGTTTCTCAATTCCTTCCTGCGGAAACCGCCTCAACACCTGCTCTAGCACTTGATCGTGCAGACTGGGAATCTTGATCTTTTCGACCATCTCATTGGCAAATGCAAAGGTCAGCATGTTGCGGGCGGTTTCCTCATCCACGCAGCGGGATTGCAGGTAAAACACTGATTTTTCATCCAGTTGGCCAACCGTCACGCCATGCCCGCATTTCACATCGTCGGCGTAAATTTCCAGTTGCGGCTTGGTATCGGCTTCGGCGTCGTTGGATAACAGCAGGTTGCGGTTAGACATTTGCGAATCGGTCTTCTGCGCGTCTTCCGCTACTATCACCCGCCCCTGGAACACGCCACGGGCGCGGTCGTCCAATACGCCTTTGTATAACTCTTTGCTTATCCCGTGCGGTTGCAAATGATTGATGCGGGTATGGTTATCCAAATGCTGACGGTTAACACCCAAATACAAACCGTTCAACTCGCACTCCGAAGCTTTGTCCAAATCGGCATGGACGTCGGTTCGCGCCAGCAAGCCGCCAAAGGCAAAGTTATGATGACTAAAGCGGGACGATACGCCTTGTTTAACATAAGTACCGCCAAAGTGATAAGCCTTCTCCGATTCGCTTTGTAATTTATGTAAGGTTAACTGCGCGTTTTCCCCGGTAAAAATTTCAGTCACGCTAACCGATAAATATGGCTCGTTGGTCGTGGCTGCAAAGGTTTCGATGATGGTCGATTCAGTGGCACAATCCGCGACAATCACGTTGCGGGTCGTTGCCGATATTTCGGCCTGGGTAACAATATTCAAAATCTGGACCGGCTTTGCCAGCACCTGTTTGGCTGGTACATGGATGAATACGCCATCGGTAAACCAAGCACTGTTGAAGGCGATAAAGCCGTGGCTTTCGGCTGCTACCGCTTGCCCTAGATAAGGCTGCAGCCAATCAGGAATTTCCTGCAAAGCCTTCGCCATGCCCATAACCAGCACGTTATCCGGCAAATCATCCAATACCGATAGCTCCGCTGAAAAATGACCATCGACCAGCACAACAAGCCAGGCATCGGCCACTTGTTGTGCTTTCAGCCAATCAGCATAGTTAGTTTGCAGATTCGGGTAAGTAGAGGTGAATCCCAACACAGGCGCAAATAGCTTTTTTTCGATAGCGGTCACGTTGGTATATCGCCATTCTTCTTCCCGCGGCGAAGGAAAACCGCTGGCCGAAAATTGGGTAAAGCACTGTTTTCTTAACTGCTGCAGCCAAGGCAGGTTTTGCCCCGGCAAATTGGGCGCTATGCTTTCGTATTCAGCTACATAGCGGCTGTTTGCTACCGCCGCCATTTACGCCGCCACCCCGTTTTGATTGGCTTCTACCCAGCTATAACCCTTTTCTTCCAGCTCCAAAGCCAGTTCCGGCCCGCCGGATTTCACGATCTTGCCGTGCGCCAAGACATGCACCACATCGGGTTTGATGTAATCGAGCAGGCGTTGGTAATGGGTAATCATCAAAAATGCGCGTCCAGACGAGCGCAGGGAATTCACGCCGTCGGCGACAATACGCAAGGCGTCGATATCCAGACCGGAATCGGTTTCATCCAGAATGCACAATTTGGGTTCCAAAATTGCCATTTGCAAGATTTCGTTGCGTTTCTTCTCGCCGCCGGAAAAGCCTTCGTTGACGGCGCGGTACAGAAACTTCTCGTCCATCTCCAGCATCTTCACCTTGTTTTTCACCAAAGTGAGAAAATCCATCGCATCCACTTCCGGCTGGCCGTGGTGCTTACGCACCGCGTTCAACGCCGCTTTCAGCAGGTAAATATTACTGACACCAGGAATTTCCACAGGATATTGAAAGGCCAGAAAAATCCCCTCACGCGCCCGGATTTCCGGTGGCATTTCGGTTAAATCCTTGCCTTGGTAGGTAATCGAACCTTGGGTGATTTCGTAACCTGCTTTGCCCGACAGCACATGCGACAAGGTACTTTTGCCGGAACCGTTAGGTCCCATGATGGCATGGATTTCACCCGCCTTGATTTCGAGGTTGATCCCTTTCAGGATGGGTTTGTCAGCAACGCTGACATGGAGGTTTTCTATTTTGAGCATATATTTTTAATTAGTAAATTTTTGTTATTCAATTAGTTTTAGTATGCAAGCTTAACAATGCCAAACAGTTATTTTTAATCGTATCGCAGATGCTGTGTAAAGGCAGGTGGCTTAAATTTTTAGTACTGAACGGGTTTTGTAATTCGATGCCAATCCTGTCTAATGACAGCAATGGATAAGCAACCAACATAAAAACAAAGACCGAGTAATAACTTGTTTTAGAAATAAGTGAAAAAGGCAGCAACAATAAAAATATAAAAATAAACCGCCGGGTTTTAATGGCGTATACCAAAGGCATTGGCGTTTTTAAAATTCGTTCACAGCCGCCGACATGATCGATGAGCAATTTACGTTGCTCCTCTAACATTTGAAAAGCAAAACCGTCAATATCATGCCTATACCGCGCTTGGCTGAGTAATCTAGTCAGTTGATCTGCAACAAAAACCGCTTTATGTTCAGCATGGCTTAATTCATATAAATCTTGCTCGCTAAATAGATCTTTTAGGTTATCAAAATTGTTGCCACTACGTAAAAACTCCCTGACCGAAAAAGAGAACGCGATAGTCCATTTGACCATGTTCTCGCGCCAAATGCTGTCTTCCGGACCATAGTTTAAAGCTTGAGTAACCAAGTTCCGGCTTTGGTTAACGATGCTCCCCCATAGTTTGCGAGCTTCCCACCAACGCTCATGCCCTGCATTGGTCCGAAACACCAACACCAAGCCAAGCACAGCGCCCGTATATTCAAACGGCGTGACATCAAGATGAGGCAATGGCTTCCAGTAATGATCGACTACCACCAAAGTCAAGGCGTAACTCGTTAACAAAAGCAAGCTGGGCAAGATTCGCGGCGTAATAGAACCACGCCAAGCCAAAGCGCCACTCAGAAACTCCGGCGATTCGCTTTTGTTGGTATAGATATGGATGCGGTCAGACATTAGATGTAAGCATTAATTTTAGGGTATACGAGTTTGTCAAAATTAGCTCCAGCGCGGTTATCTCGTTGAAATTTTGGCATTCGTTGTTTTATACGTCTAACCTAATCTACCATTCCGATTAGTTTGCCATACGATCCAGTGCATGTTGGGGTTCATTTTATTCACCCCAACCAACTATGCTGACGTGGAGGTTTTCAACCTTTAACATTTATAACTTACCTATTAAATTCGCTTAATTTTCAAATAGGGAACGGGGCAACTGCGATTGTCTGACGATGGAAGTCAAAGTGCCGATTTTGACTTCATCGTGTTGCGGAACTGGCACGGTAATCGTCGAAGCTCCTGATTTCTTTTGCATGACAACGTGGCTACCTTTTTGCCTGATCTACTCAAAACCGTTAGCTAACAAAATTATACAAACGTCTTTGCCCGACAAAACCTTTAACTTACCCAAACGCAATCTCCAACGGGGAAATATAAGTTTCGCTGTAATAACGCTGATTTACTTCTTCCTCCGAGGCGCATTCAAAAAACAATTCAACGGCTTCTTTAAGATTGTCCTTGGCCTCCTCAATACTTTTGCCTTGGCTGGCAATGTCTAACTCAGGACATAAAGAAATATAGGTATTTTCTTCTTTATGGATAATTGCGGTTAAGTGTTTTGAAGACATAAATATCTACCGGTAAAATCTAAGAGAAATTTTTACACAAACAATGCACTTTACTTTTTTTAGCACATCCTACGGCACTGTTGTTTTATTTGATGGGTTTTACGCCCAAATCTTTACAAATCTTATCGCCAAAATGTCCTGAATTTCGGAATGCCTTGGTATGGCAGATCGCTTATTCAACACCGGATTATGCCACCATGAATGCCTTCCGCCTTCCCGTAATAACTCACACCCATTTGCTGTCAAATATCGGATCAATTCAGAACGTTTCACAGAGCAATGAGCTCTTCTTGGTAATGAGAACCGGCATTCAACAAGGCTTCTTCGCGATTAAAATCTAGCGCCTCTTGCAAAGTCACTTTCAGGCTTTCGATTAATTCGTCATGGGTACCCTCTTGGCAATTAACGCCTGGAATTTCTTCAACCCAACCCAGCCACCAATCGCCGTCTTGTTTGATTACTGCGGTGTATTTATTTTTCATGACGCAACTTTAAAATAAAGAATTTAAAACGTTAGTTTTGATTTCATTCATCTCCAACTTACCGTGTCGCTTTAAGTTTGTTAAGTTAAGGAATCCTTCTCCAATTGTTAAGATTTCCCTTTTGGTAAATCCATTTATCAGTTGTTTCATCTGTTATTGGACAAAGATGTTCTCTAATTTCTACACTAGCTTTGGCTAATGCTTCGTAATCAACTGTATGAGATGGGTGGGGCATACCAACCCACTGTAAACTTGGATTATTTATTAAATTTGGTCTCAAAAGTCTTTTGAATACTAATTGGGCTGCATTTCCAAGTAAAACGAGAATATGGGGTGATAAGCCGAAATTTTCATCGGTAGAGTTAAAATACTTTATAACTTCATCTAAATTATCAACTACATAGTTTCCAACTTCTCTTATATCAGATTTTGCATTGCCTGAAGTTGCTTTTAAATCCATAAACCTAAAACAGTTAAACACGTTACCTATATTTTTGCCATTCAAAATACCAGTCAATATAGTTTCTGTTCTTCTATAGAATCGTTCATTATTATGAAAGTTATTATTTGGGTTGGCGGTTCTAAACCATTCGCCCATATCATAATTTCCACCATTAGGTTGCTTTCCATTCGGTTCTGCCGCAACAAAAAGTATTCGCTCACTTGATTTGTTCCATTCAACAGGGTTGTAAGGTGTAAAATCCCAACGTGGCATTTCTATTTCCATTACGGACTCATAAGGATAATATTGCTAAGCAAATTCTTTTTAACCAACCGAACCTTCCAAACTCAATCCCAACAAAGCCTGCGCCTCAACCGCAAATTCCATCGGCAATTCCTTGAACACTTCCTTGCAAAAACCGTTGACGATCATCGAAACTGCATCTTCGGCGGATAAG
>JBGAWU010000015.1:0-14525 GCA_044227425.1 Methyloglobulus sp. | reverse complement strand
ACAACACAGAAATAAACACTACCGCCAATCCCAAAATCCAGGCAGTCGAATAGTCGGGATGGTTATTGAATGTCATCGCCTGGTAGAAAACGGTTGCGGCAAGATAAGCCAGCCCCGTCGTCCAGAATAAAACAAAAATAGTCCAATTAAGGTTAGTTTCCCTGTAGATAGCCGCTGTTGCGGTAACGCAAGGAGTGTAAAGTAGAATAAACAATAAATAGGCAAATGCGCCCGCCTGCCCGTCGAAACTGCGCTGCATGGCTCCGAAGGTTGCGGTTTGGACTTCCTGCTCGCTGGCGGCGGATTCCAAATCTTGGACATGGCCGATGTTAAGACCTAACGGATCCAGGATGTTGTCGGCCAGTTTTTTAAAGTTTTCCGGAATGGTTTTGCATGCATCAAGCAAGGATGTTTTTAAATTAAATGGCGGTTTGTCTACATTCGCTTCGGCATTTGCACCCATTTGTCCATACAAGGCATCCAATGTTCCCACGACCGCTTCCTTCGCCAAGACGCCAGTAAAAATACCAACGGTTGCAGGCCAATTTTCCTCGGTCACGCCCATGGGTTTGAAAACCGGCGTTAAGCTTTTCCCAATAGCACTCAACACCGATTTATTGCTGTTCTCATTCCCCAACGTGCCATCGGTTCCCAAGGCATTGAGGAAATTCAATACTAAAACCATCGGGATAATGACTTTTCCCGCATTAAACAGGAAGGATTTGAGCCGATCCCATGTCCTTATGGAGACTCCCCTTAGTGTTGGTAGATGGTACGTCGGCAACTCCATAATAAAAGGGACCGAATCGCCCTTAAATAACGTATGCCGCATAATCAGGCCGGTCAAAACCGCAATCCCAATGCCTAGCAAATAAAGTCCGAACACTAGGTTCTGTCCACCAACCGGAAAAAAAGCGGCGGCAAACAGCGCATAAACCGGTAACCGGGCGCCGCACGACATAAAAGGGTTCATTAAATTGGTCAGAATCCTGTCGCGTTGGCTTTCGAGAGTACGGGTTGCCATTATGGCGGGGACATTGCAGCCAAATCCCACTATCATGGGTACAAATGATTTTCCCGGCAATCCGATCATCCGCATGAACCGATCCATAACGAATGCCGCCCTGGCCATATAGCCGGAATCTTCTAATGCGGACAGGAACAGAAATAGAAAGCCGATAATCGGAATAAAAGTCGCCACCACTTGAACGCCGCCGCCTGCGCCATTGGCAATCAGCACAATCAGCCATCCCGGCAAATTCAGTTTGGCAAGCTGTTCGCTTAAGCCATCAACTAATATCGCCCCAACGGCCTTGTCAAAAAAGTCGATGAATGCGCTACCGATGTTGATAGTGAACATGAACATCAGATACATCACCAGCAAAAAGACGGGGATACCTAAAAACCGGTTCAACACGAAACGGTCGATAGTTTCGGTCGTCCGTCTTCCGATATCGCCAATTCTACATACCGCCGATTGGGTCAAACGGTTAACGAATCCGTAGCGGGCATCGGCAGCCAATATATCGATTTCATCGCCGGTTTCATCTTCTACCCGGGTTTGTAGCACTGAAACCAGCGGCAATACCTTCGGGTCGGCCAGTTGCTTAGCCAAGGTATCGCCTTCCAATAACCGGAGCGATAACCAGCGCACATCGCACTGATACGGCGTAATTTGCAATGCCATTTCCAGTTCTGTTACCGCTTGTTCAAGAATATCGGGGTACCTGACTGTAGCGGTCGGTACCGGTTTGTTGATTACCGCTTCAACAATGGCTTCTTTTAATTCGATAATGCCGTTTCTTCTCGATGCCGATACCGACAGCACGGGACACCCCAACTCATGGGAAATAAAATCCATATCGATTTTGATGCCGCGCTGTTTAACGATATCCATCATATTAAGCACCAAAATCATTGGCACCCGCATTTCGACAAGCTGGGAAGTCAAATAAAGGTTGCGTTCGATATTTGAAGCATCGACGATATTGAGGATGAGATCGGCGTCCTTGGAAGCTACATAGTCCCTTGCTACCTTTTCATCCAAGGAAACGTGGTCATCCGATGATTCCAGCGTATAAGTCCCGGGCAAATCAACCACTTCAATATATTGGTTGTTGAACAGGTATTCACCGGTTTTTTTCTCCACGGTGACACCCGGCCAATTGCCGACATGCTGGTTAGCGCCGGTCAGTGCATTAAAGAGCGTGGACTTACCGCAATTTGGATTGCCAACGACTCCTACACGGAATTTATCGGGCATTAAATTTTCTCGATTTGGAGAACCGAAGCTTCATCCTTGCGGAGAGTCAGAGAGAACCCCCGTAAATTAATCTCAACCGGGTCGCCCAGTGGCGCAAACCGGGTAACTTTAAATTCTGTTCCGGGCGTTAACCCCATTGCAAGCAGCTTTTTGCGGTAAGCCTTCCCTGCGGAATTGAAACCGACTATCTTACCTAAATCGCCAATATTGAGATTTTTCAAATCCATAATCATATCGTCCGCACAATAACTCTATTCAACGACCATTGATTTTAAGAACAGTTATCAATAATCATTCTCATTAATATCAACTATACCATATCCCTGCCACTAATCAAGCAATGTCTAGTTAAAACGTGACCTGACTCAAAAACCATTTATTTCCGCTATTTAAATGGGATTCTGTATGCTGTCCGATAATTTCCGGAATGTTGAAAATGAATTTCATTTTATGGCGGTTATTGCACTTCATATAGTCTACAAAAACACCTGTGTTATATGTTTTCCAATTATCGTCCTGGAATCCGGTTAAAATAAGGCACGTTGAATTCATAACGATGCCGCTTTACCCCAAAAGCCTTACCATTAAAAAAGCAAAAAGCCATTCCGTGACATCATTTCGGTCTTTTTTCAGCGCCGCTGGCGAATTAGCCGCCTTATTGCCGGGTCACACACCCAGGGAAGCGCAGATTGAAATGGCTGAAGCAATTGCCAACGCCATCAATGACGGCAAGCATTTGATCGCCGAAGCAGGTACGGGTACGGGTAAAACCTTTGCTTATTTAGCGCCTGCAATAAGGTCTGGAAAAAAAGTGGTGATTTCAACCGGCACCAAAAACCTGCAAGACCAGCTTTTTGCTAAAGACTTACCGGCTATCCGCAAGGCTATAAAACAACCTTTTATTGCATCGTTGCTCAAAGGCCGAAGCAACTATGTCTGCCATCATCGGCTACAAAACGCACTGGAATCGACTTTCGGCTTCAATAAGGAAGAAGCCCAGGCATTAAGCAAAATCAAATCCTGGTCTGCGCGGACGAAAACCGGCGATATTTCGGAAATGTCCGGACTCAGCGAAAGCGACCCCGTCTGGTACATGGCGACCTCCACCGTAGAAAATTGCTTAGGCCAGGATTGTCCCGCCTACAGCGAGTGCTTCTTAGTTAAAGCCAGAAAAAAAGCACAGGAAGCTGACTTACTGGTAGTTAACCATCATTTACTGTGCGCCGATTGGTCGATCCGCGAAACCGGATTCGGCGAATTACTGCCTAATGCCGAAGTCGTAATCGTCGATGAAGCGCATCAGCTAGTCGAAACCGCATCCAACTTCTTGGGCGACCATGTCGGCGGGAAGCAATTGATAGACTTGGCCAACGACAGCTTGATCGAATATTTCAAAAGCGCAACCGACCTGCCGGAACTGCGGACTGCCTGCGAAAACTTGGAGCATGATGCCAAAGAATTACGCTTGGCCTTCGGGATCGAATTGAAGCGCGGCGACTGGCACGACATCAAAAACAACACCAAGGTGCAAGCGGGCTTAACCAGCCTGCAAGAACAATTAACGCGCATGTGCCATCAGTTAAAACTGGCTTCGGTTAAAACCAAAGAATTGGACATGTGTTCCCAACGTGCCGACGCTATATCGTTGCAATTACAGGATATCCTTAACGATCAATCCGGCCGCTGGATACGTTGGTACGAAACCCACCGGAAAACCTTTACCTTGAACCGAACGCCGCTGGATGTCGCCAAGGAATTCAAAAACTTCATGCAGCAACAGCAAGCGACTTGGATCTTCACCTCGGCAACGCTGAGCGTCGCAGGGAAATTCGACCATTTTGCCAATCATCTGGGGCTGGATAACGTCCTGAGCAGACAATGGGACAGCCCTTTCGATTACGCCAGCCAATCCTTGTTTTACCATCCGAAAGGACTGCCCAAACCCGACGATTCCAACTTTATACCCGCTATCATCGAATTTGCGATCCCGGTATTGGAAGCCAGCCGAGGCCGGGCGTTTTTTCTGTTTACCAGCCATCGTGCACTAAGCCAAGCGGCAGAAATTCTCAAGCACCGCATCAATTACCCCTTATTAGTCCAAGGCACAAAATCCAAAGCGCAATTACTGGAACAATTCAAACATAAGGGCAATGCGATATTGTTAGGTACGGCCAGTTTTTGGGAAGGCGTGGATGTCCGAGGCGAAGCCTTGTCCTGCGTCATTATCGACAAACTGCCCTTTGCCTCACCCGGCGACCCCGTCCTTAAAGCACGGCTAGACGCTATCGCCCAGTATGGCGGCAATCCGTTTTTCGACTATCAAATCCCTTCGGCGGTCATTGCGTTGCGGCAAGGCATCGGCCGTTTAATCCGCGATGAAACTGATCGGGGCGTACTTATGGTGTGCGACCCCCGCTTATTGAAACGCTCATACGGCCAAATTTTTCTGGATAGCGTCCCCGCTATGAAACGCACCCGCGACATCGCCGACGTCCAGACATTTTTCAAATCTGAACCCGAAATTAAACAGGAAGCTTCATGAAATTGCTTGCCATTGATACCGCTACGGAAGCCTGTTCGGCAGCATTAATGGTCGACGGCGAAATTACAGAACAATTCTGTATCACCCAAAACGGGCATAGTAAGTTGATCTTGCCGATGATCGATTCTTTATTGTCCGATGTCGGCCTTCAACCAGCTGACCTTGACGGTTTGGCGTTCGGCTGCGGCCCCGGCTCGTTTACCGGCGTCCGTATTGCCACTGGCGTTATTCAAGGCATTGCTTTCGCGCTGGATTTGCCTGTCGTACCGGTTTCCAACCTCGCCGCTGTCGCCCAGGAGTTTTTCGATAATAAGCTGGAAAATTTCGCCTTCGTCGCCATGGACGCACGGATGGACGAAATTTATTGGGGCGTTTATCGGCGAAATTCCGATGGCTTTGCCACCCTGATTGGACAAGAAGCCGTTACTCCAGCAAACGGAATTCAATTTCCCGAAGTATCAGGCGTAGGGATAGGCACAGGCTGGAAAGTGTATCAACAGGAATTATCAACACGTCTATCCGGGCATATCATTCGTCATGAAACTGAAAATCTGCCTAGAGCCAAGGCCGTTGCCCGTTTGGGGCTTGTAGGGTTCAACCAAGGTCTGGCTGTTCCTGCCGAACTGGCAATACCGGTATATTTGAGGGATAAGGTGGCGAAGAAACAATCTGAACAATAAAGGCAATGTCCAATTGTATTTGGATTTTAAACAACAATATAGCTTATATGAAGCGTAGCGGAATCCGGGGTTGCCACTTCAACACCCCGGATTTCACTGCTTTACCTATATAGGCTGCGCCTTTATTTGTTTTTATTCCGTTCGTTAACTTCTTTAATGACTTCATCCGCCACGTTTTTCGGACATGGCATGTAGTGCGAGAACTCCATGGAGAACTGCCCGCGGCCTGAAGTCATGGTACGCAAATCGCCGATGTAGCCGAACATTTCGCTCAATGGCACATCTGCCTTAACGCGGACGCCGGTGATGCCTGGATCTTGTGATTTGATCATGCCGCGGCGACGGTTAAGGTCGCCGATTACATCACCAACATGCGCATCCGGTGTGAAAGTATCCACTTTCATGATTGGCTCCAGCAATTGCGGGCCTGCTTTCGGGATGGATTGGCGGAACGCTGCTTTCGCCGCAATTTCAAACGCAATCGCTGACGAGTCAACCGCGTGGAAAGCGCCATCGGTCAGGATAACTTTAAAATCCAAACACGGGAAGCCCGCCAGTACGCCTTTGTCCAACATGCTCTTAAAGCCTTTTTCAACCGCAGGCCAGAATTCGCGCGGAACGTTACCACCGGTAACTGCCGATTCAAATATGAAACCGCTACCTGGCTCCATCGGTTCGATAACATAGTTAATTTTACCGTATTGCCCAGAACCGCCAGATTGTTTCTTGTGGGTATATTCGTCTTCAACCCGCTTGGTGATAGTTTCGCGGTAAGCCACTTGTGGTTTACCAACAATTACGTCAACACCGTGGGTACGTTTCAAGATGTCGACTTTAATATCCAGATGCAATTCGCCCATACCTTTAAGGATGGTTTCGCCGCTGTCTTCATCCGTCATCACATGGAATGAAGGGTCTTCCTGTACCATTTTACCCAAGGCAACGCCCATCTTTTCGTTCGAGCCCTTGTCTTTTGGCGAGATAGCGACCGAAATAACTGGATCGGGGAAAACCATCGGTTCTAATGTCGCCGGCTTGTCGGGATCACACAAGGTATGGCCGGTTTGCACGTTTTTCAAACCGATCAACGCAACGATATCGCCTGCTTGGGCGGATTCGATCTCGGAACGGTCGTCGGCATGCATTTCCACCATACGCCCAACCCGCTCGGTTTTGCCGGTGAAGGTATTTAACAACGTATCGCCCTTTTTCAAACGACCGGAATATATCCGCACGAAGTTTAAAGCGCCAAAACGGTCGTCCATGATTTTGAAAACCAAGGCGCGCACGGGACGGTTTGGGTCAACAATGGCAAACTCACCGGTTGGATTGCCTTCGATATCGGTTTCAGGTTGTGGCTTAACTTCGGTTGGGTTAGGCAAATAATCGACCACGCCATCCAGTACTAATTGAACACCTTTGTTTTTGAAAGAAGATCCGCAGTAGGTAGGGAAAAAACTCAGGTTAATCGTACCTTTGCGTAAGCAACGCTTGATTTCTTCGACTGTCGGCTCTTCGCCGCCCAGGTATTTTTCCATGACATCATCGTCTTGGTCGGCGACTTGGTCGATCAATTTTTCGCGCCATTTTTCCACGTCAGCCTGCATATCTTCAGGCACGTCTTTAATTTGATACTTCAATGGATCCCCGGAATCGTCCCAAATCCACGCTTTGCGGGATAACAAGTCAACCACGCCGACAAATTGATCTTCCCGTCCGATTGGCAGCGTCATGACGACTGGCACAGCGCCCAATACATCTTCAACTTGTTTTACAACACGGAAGAAATCTGCACCGATACGGTCAAGCTTGTTGACATAGATGATACGCGATACTTTAGAATCGTTCGCATAGCGCCAGTTGGTTTCCGATTGGGGTTCAACACCGCCGGAACCGCAGAAAACACCGATACCGCCATCCAGTACTTTCAGCGAACGATAAACTTCGATAGTAAAATCCACGTGACCAGGCGTATCAATGATATTGAAACGATGGTCTTTCCAGAAACAGGTGGTTGCCGCCGATTGGATAGTGATACCGCGCTCTTGCTCTTGCACCATGAAGTCAGTGGTAGCGGCGCCGTCGTGTACTTCACCGATTTTATGGATTTTTCCGGTCAGCTTTAAAATCCGTTCCGTCGTTGTGGTTTTGCCGGCATCTACGTGCGCGAAAATACCGATATTTCTGTAAAGCGATAAATCAGTCATAGTTTTACTCTAAGGTTGGCAATATGCTTGTTTGGAAACCGCGCTAATGCTTCGGCTCATTTGGGATTTATCCTTGACTCTTTAAAGACAACTTTAACCCCTGTCCAGCCAAGTTTTAAAATCGCCTATTTTAACCTATTCTTCATTCAAAAATATACAAATCCATTCAAATAATATTGTGCTAACATTCGTTAATGGCTTTTTTGAATACGCATAACATTTCATTTTTCGAATTAAACAACAGGAAGAACATTTTGATTGGTCGGCTATTGGCTATTTAAATAAGTTATTGTGCCAAATCGGACTCTTGGATGATTTGATTCAAATTTGTGAATTAATCCCAGAACTTTTTGTTAAATTACATAAGAATATAGCGATCGGCACATTGCCAGCGTACATTTTGTTTATTGTTACCCAACGGTTCTCGACTTATCGTTTATCCGTTAAATTTGGAGCATGGATATCCTAAATTCATTAACTTAATTACTTATTACAAAGCGGAAAGCAAGCTAATTAGCGTGGACTTATCAAAAAAAATCTTATTCGCTGGCGACCCCCACGGAAACTTCGAGCCACTTATCGCTGCAGTCAAGCAACATAAGCCTGAAGCCGTTATTTTACTGGGCGATTACGACCTCGATAAGCCACTGGAAGAATTTCTCGACGAAATCATCGATTTGACGCAAATCTGGTGGATAGCTGGCAATCACGATTTCGAAACGCCGGACAAGCACCGTTACCTATTCCATTCATCGCTTGCCCAGAACAACCTGCACTTAAAAGTTACTCATATTGCGGGGATTCGAATTGCCGGATTAAGCGGCATTTTCCTTGGCCGGGTATGGTATCCCCCCAAAGCACCGAAATGGACTGCCAAGCACCACTTTATCAATGCCCAGCGTCCACAAATTCGCAACCATGATCTGCCGTTAAAATATCAATGCGCGATATGGCATGATGAATTTCAACAACTTGCCCAACTAAAAGCCGATATTTTAGTCACCCATGAAGCGCCAGGATCCCATAAATACGGATTTTCCGTTATCGGTGACTTGGCGGCTTCAATGGGGGTCAAACATATTTTCCATGGTCACCTCCACGAAAATTACACCAAAACCATCAAACAAAATATCCAGGTTATCGGGGTCGCCAATAGTACGGTCGCCGATTTAGACGGGAATGCACTGATTAGCTGATAAAGTCCGACAACCTGCATAACGGCTCTGGGTAGACACAACAAGCCAAATTCGCATCGCAATTTCAATGCGGAAATACCGGCTATTGGCGTATCCAATTAACTTCGTTATATTTTGTCAACTTGCTTGGACATTGCGATTTATCCGACCTTTTCAGAACGACATGAGAGTTAAGCGCTTTAAATACCAGTCTTATTTACTTCCTCTCGATACGCTGCCCTCCCTGTCGCGCTACGGTTTAGCAGCGCTGACCGTCAGCATCGCCGCAATCGCCACATACGGTATTCCCATCATAAGCCAACGGGCGGCTTACTTATTGTTTTTCTTCGCAATTACCCAATCCAGCGCCTGGTTAGGAAAAAACATTGGGGTATTCGCAATGGCTTTATCCTTAGTCACGGTAAATATCGAGTTTTTATTACCCCTATGGCATTCAGAACCCACCGACGCTTTGCTGTTAAACACGGGGTTTTGTGTTTTTTCAGCGTTGATTATCGCAACCACCAGCCTGCAGAGGAAATTGGCTTTATCAATTTTAGAAAACCAACACGACCTGAAACAAGCGCAGGCGATTGGTCATGTCGGTAATTGGCGGCTGGATGTCCAACAGAACGAATTATTTTGGTCGGAAGAGAACCACCGTATTTTCGGTATCCCAGACGGCACACTGCTATCTTATGAAACTTTCCTTGACAAGGTAGCCCCCGAAGACAGGGAATATGTCAACCAAATGTGGCAAGCCGCGCTTAGCGGCCAACCTTACGATATCGAACACCGAATAATAGTGGACGGCAAAATTAAATGGGTCCGCGAACGGGCTGAGCTTGAATTCGCATCAAATGGCGATTTACTGGGCGGTTTCGGCACCACTCAGGATATCACCGACCATAAGCTCCACGACCTGGAATTACAGGAAAACCGGCAGCGTTATGTAAATATAATCGAATCGGCGATGGATGCCATTATTACTATCGATGCCGACCAATGCATTTTGGTGTTCAACACGGCGGCAGAAAAAATGTTTGGTATCAACGCGAATGAAGCCATCGGGACGTCGCTCGAACGCTTTGTCCCCAAACAGCATCACGCCCTCCATGCAAAGCACATTCATGCTTTCGGACGCACCCGTATTTCAAAACGCATTATGAACTCAATGGGTGTTGTAACGGGATTGCGAACCAATGGTGAGGAGTTCCCAATTGAGGTGGCCATTTCGCATTATGCTTTAAATCACAATGAATACTATACCGCCATCATTCGGGATATTACTGAACGGACACAAGCCGAGTTTATTCTCAACGAGCAGCTAAGACTACAGGATCAACTGACCAAGGTAGCAGCGACCGTACCTGGGGTTATCTGTTCATTCTGCTTGCATCCTGACGGCTCCTCACACATGCCTTACGCCAGCCCTGCTTTCGAATCCGTGATGGGCCTTAACTTAGACTTGGCAACAAAAGACTTTAGCCATTTCTTTGCTCGCATCCACCCCGATGATTTAAATCTTGTCCATGCGACGGCCGCCGAATCTGCCCGTACCTCACAGCTCTGGCGGCATAGTTTTCGCTATAATCATCCCACCAAAGAGGAAATATGGTTGGAAAGCCATGCCACACCGCGCCATGAATCGAATGGCAGTGTTTTTTGGCACGGTTACATTCAGGATGTTACCCAGCGCATTCATGTAAAACAAGAATTACAAGAACGTATCGAACGCTATGAATTAGTACTTGAAGGTGCCCATGATGCTATCTGGGATTGGGATATACGCAATAACAGTGTCCATTATTCTAGCCGATGGAAAACCTTGCGCGGCCTGGAAGAACACGAAGTGAGCGACCATGCAAATGAATGGAGCGACCGGATACATCCCGATGACAAGGCGCGTATCCTGGCTGCCTTGCAAAGTCATTTAGCGAATAAAACGCCGATTTTTTTAGAGGAATATAGGACACTTTGCAAGGACGGTTCCTGGATTTGGATAGCGGACCGGGGCATTGCCCAACGGAACAACGCCGGACAAGCAATCCGAATGGCAGGTTCGGAAAACGATATTACCCAGCGCAAAGCAGCGGAAACAGCGCTACGCGAACGGGAAAAAGAATTGCGCCTGATTATGGATGCAATCCCCACGCTGATTTCTTATATCGATACCCATTTCCGGTATATACGGGTCAATAAGGCGTACGAAAACTGGTTCGGTATTCCTCAAGAACAAATTTTGGGCCGTAAAGTAAAGGAAATTATTGGCACAAATGCATGGGCCTTCGTGCATCCCTATATTGAAAGGGCATGCGCGGGCGAACAAGTCCGTTTCGATTATCACGCTACGTTTGAGTATGGCATAAAGGCCATACCCCGTTGGGTACTAATCACTTACATCCCCGATCAAGACGAATCCGGAAATGTCATTGGGATTGTGGCGCATGTCGTCGATATTGACGACAGAAAACGAGCCGAACAACAAATCTCATTGTTAAATAAAGACCTGCAAAATAAAATTGATGAAATGCAGGTTATTTTTGATACCGTACCTATCGGGCTTGCTATCGCCGACGATATGGCTGGCACACATATTCGCGGCAACCCGGCATATGCACAAATGCTCGGTGTAGCGCCAGGCAGCGAGTTGCCCAACAAAAGCAGGAATGCTGCAGCTTATCAAATGATCGAAAATGGGCAAGTGTTGGCAGTAGAAAAGATGCCGCTGCAACGAACAATACAAGGCGATAAAGTAAAAAATCAAGAAATAGAAATCCTCCGTCCGGACGGAAAAGCCCTAACATTGCTCGCCAATACATCGCCGTTATTGAATGAAGACGGGACTATACGCGGAGCCGTCGGGGCTTTTTTGGATATCACAACAATCAAAGAAGCAGGGCTGGAGCTGCACAAATTTGCCTCGCTTGCCGATAACAGCCAGGAATTCATTGGCATGTGTGACATGAGCTTTATGCCATTCTATGTAAACAAGGCAGGTATGGAACTGGTTGGCATCGACAATCTGGAACAAGCATTCAAAACGCCTGTACCGGAATTTTTCTTTCCTGAAGACCAACAGTTTATTAGGGAAGAATTTTTCCCCCGTGTTTTTCAAGAACAACGCGGGGAAGTGGAAATCCGTTTCCGCCATTTCAAAACCGGCGAAGCCATTTGGATGATCTACAATGTTTTTTATATCAAAAACGACAGAAACGAACCGATTGGGATTGCCACCGTTAGCCGCGACATAACCACACGAAAAATAGCGGAACAATCCCTGATCGAAAGCCAGCAAGAAAACACACTCCTGGCCGACCTCATCCGCACTTCTTCGCAACCCATGGGTATCGGTTATCCGGACGGGCGGCTAGGCATGGTTAATTTAGCATTTGAAGCACTGACGGGCTATTCCGCCCCAGAACTGCAAAACATAGATTGGGCGACCGAACTCACCCCCCCCCCGAGTGGCGTAACGAGTGGCATAAAGTTGAAAGCAATAAACTTGCCGAACTTCAACGCACGGGGCTCCCCGTACGTTACGAGAAAGAATATCTCAGGAAAGACGGCTCTCGCGTTCCTATTGAATTAATAGTCAACCTTGTAACCGACAAGGAAGGAAAGACCGATTATTTCTCCGCATTTTTAACCGATATCACTGAACGTAAACAGGCTGAAGCAACTTTACGGGAAAGCGAAAACCGAATGCGGCTTGCAACCGAAGCAACAGGGGTAGGTATATGGGAATGGCATGTCTCCAGCAAACGGATCCGGTGGGATGCCCAAATGTTTCGAATTTACGGAATTACACCAACCCACGATGGGATTGTTGATTACAATATCTGGAGCAGTGCCGTCTTGCCTGAGGATTTACGGAATATAGAAGAGACCTTACAGGACACCAATCATTTAAGCGTGCATCGTACGCGCGAATTTCGAATCAAGCGAGTTAGCGACCAGGCAATTCGCCACATACAATCCGTAGAAGCAACCCGGACAAACAGTCATGGAAAAATCGAATGGCTGGTAGGGACAAACCTTGATGTAACCGAACTACAACAAGCGACCAACGCATTGAAAGCAAGTGAAGCCTTTGTTAGGGACGTGCTTAACTCGCTACCCGAACATGTGGTCGTGTTGAATGAGCACGGTACGGTGACCGCAGTTAATGAACCGTGGGAATGCTTCGCACTTGATAACGAAGCCTCTCCCCGTGATGTCGCCGTAGGTGCGAATTACCTGGAGGTATGCCGCAAATCCTCGCTAGCTGGCGATCTTTATGCGCGAGTGGCGCTTTCAGGATTGGAGTCCCTAATTGTCGGCACCAAGGAAAAATTTGTTATGGAATATCCATGCCAAACTCCCAAAAGTAATTTATGGTTCTTAATGTCCGCCATACGGATGCATCACGGTTCAGGCGGTATCATCCTTAGCCATCTCGACATTACCGAGCGTAAGCAAGCTGAAACAGCACTACACGAAAGCGAAACAAAACTTAGCCTCATTATGGAAGAAGTGAAGGCCAGTTATTGGGATTGGGATTTGGAATCAGGCGCGATTTACTCATCACCGGAATGGAAACGACAAATCGGTTTTGACGTTACCGAGCCTCTCAGCCCCTGGGAAGAGTGGGAATGTCGCCTGCACCCGGAAGATAAGGCCATGGTTTTGATGGCGACGAAAGATTGCATTACAGGCCGTAAACTAACGTTGGAATACCGGTATCGAATATTGCATAAAACCGGATCGTATCGCTGGATTCACTCACACGGCGCATTAATGCGTAACCATGAAGGAATACCAAAGCGGGTGGTCGGTATCAATTTGGATATTACGGATTATATGAACACTAAGGAATTGAATGAGCGGCGTGAAGAAATGGAAAAGTCAACCCGCCTATATATCGCCAGCCAAACGGCGGCGGCAATCGCCCACGAATTGAACCAGCCGCTTACCGCCATCTCTTATTATGCCTTTGTTGCACAGAATATGCTGAAGATGGATAACCCCAATTCGCACAAGCTCGAACAAGTCCTGGAAAAATGCGGTAAACAGGCGCAGCGGGCCGGCGATGCTATCCAACAACTACTGGCATTGCTACATAAAGGTGAGACCGTCAGTGAACCTATTGACATCAATAAATTGGTAAATTATGTCGTTGAATATGTCAAGGCGGACGGACAATCACCCGGCTTTATCATACAATTAAACCTCTCCGAAGATTTACCACCCATTAAATCCAATGCCTTACAAATCCAAAAAGTGCTGATCAATCTAATCAATAATGGCATGGAATCCATCAAAGAAAGCGGCAAGGACGCCGGAACAATAGGGATAACAACCAGCCTCTCGCCAACTTCGTCAGCTTTTGTCCAGGTATCGGTGCGTGATTGCGGAGATGGCGCTTCCGATAAAGAAACCCTCAGCAAAATATTTCAACCCTTTTACACGACTAAATCCACAGGCTTAGGTATGGGGCTTGCTATCAGTCGGGCATTGGTCGAAGGTCACGGCGGAAAAATGTGGGCAGAACAAAATAGCGATACGGGTCTAACTATCCACTTTACCTTACCTTTTGTATCATGAGCGGGAAACCGTGCGTTTTTATTGTAGATGATGACGATGCAGTAAGGGATGGCCTTGAGATGGTCATGGAAA
>JBGAWU010000159.1:0-6029 GCA_044227425.1 Methyloglobulus sp. | reverse complement strand
CGATGTCTCGTTAGCGGATGACGGCTCACCAGCGAAAACCGATACTTTGGGTGAGATGAGTCAGGAGTCCGCCGGATTGATGACACCGGCAGCCCAAGAAATCTTGGCGATGATGAAGGCGCAGGCTGAAATTATCAGCCGGTGTTTGAAAACGATACAATCTCCGGACGCCCCCAATGCAATCGACCAATTGCAGCAGGCGGGCGATATGTTGCGCTACTTCGGTTTGGCAAGCGAGACTGCCGGTTATACCGGACTATCTAAAGTGTCCACGCACACTGCCGCCAATATCGGCTTGATCCTGGAGCAAAACGCAAACTTTACCGATGAACGGCTCAGTCTTTTACAAAATTGGCTTGAGGAAGTAACGGCCTATCTACAGGATGTGACCGACATCAGTTCAGGCCAGCAATTAGTATTTCAGCTCTGCGATGAAAATTGGCCTCTACCCATTAACCTGGAAGATGCCGCTGAAATCCTGCAACAAATCCGGGCAGTTGGTTCGGATGTTCCCGTGTATGAGGAAGAATCGCGCAAACAAAATGCGGAAGCGGAAGATGCTTCTTTGGCTTTACCGGATGATGTAAACCAGGAACTCCTGGATATATTATTGCAAGAACTCCCGGTGCAGACGCAGGAATTTTCCCAGGCTATTCAACGCATACAAGCTGGCGGGAATTTAGAAGACCTCAAATTGGCACAGCGGATTGCACATACCCTCAAGGGGTCAGCCAATACGGTTGGGATCAAGGGCATTGCTGTCCTGACCCACAACCTGGAAGATATTCTTACCGCTTGTTCCAATGAAGGGCAGATACCCGGACATACGCTTTCAAGTTCGCTGATTAAAGCGGCAGACTGTTTGGAAGGCATGAGCGACGCCCTGTTGGGTCAAGGCGAACCGCCTGACGACGCTCAGAACGTATTGCAGGAAGTATTGGATTGGGCTAACTATATCGACGTAGAAGGTCTTCCGAAAACAGATGAAACGTTAATCGCCAATAGGGCGGTATCTGAAGCTGTTACCCCGGAAAAGCGGGAAAAAACAGAGCAAGAACAGTCTCAAGTTGCAATGGTACGGGTGCCGTCCGATCAAATCGAGAGTTTATTCCGGCTTTCAGGCGAGAGCATTATTCTAAATGGTCAAGCCCAGGAAAGTTTACGCCGAATGAAAGCCCAGTTGGGTATGATGCAGGCGCAGTTCGCCCTGCTGCAACAACTCGGCGGTGAATTGGAGCGGTTAATCGATCTTAAAGACTTGTCCGGGCGTGCGTTTGGCACATCCGATATCGGCTTCGATATGCTGGAAATGGACCAATACAACGAACTCCATACGGTGAGCCGGCGTATGGCTGAATCGGCTATCGACGCCCGCGAAATCAGCCTGGACGTTTCCAAAGAATTGGATGGCATGAACGAAACTTTAGGCTTCCAGCAAGGGTTGGTGATTGATTCCCAAGGGATCATCATGCAAACACGACTTGTGCCTATCTCGACAATAGTTCCGCGTTTGCAAAGAAGTTTACGGCAAACGTGCCGCCTGATCGGGAAAGAGTGTGACTTATCGGTCTCTGGCGAAAGGATCATGATCGACAGTGATACTTTAAATGCTTTGGTTGATCCGTTGATGCATATTTTACGCAATGCTGTCGATCACGGTATTGAAAGCCAAGAGGAACGCAAGACTGCGGGTAAACCGGAAAAAGGCTTGATTAAATTCGAGTTTGACCGCGAAGGCAACAATATTCTGGTTCATTGCCGTGACGACGGAAAAGGTTTGGATTACGGTGCTATCCGTGCAGCTGCGGAAAAACGCGGGGCGTTGCAACCAAACCAGGACGTGTCCGAGGACGAATTGAAACGTTTCATCCTGCGGCCTAATTTTTCAACGCGGACTGTAACGACGCAAACCTCGGGTCGTGGCGTGGGCATGGACGTTGTCCGGTCCCAGATCATCGAAATGGGCGGTACCTTAACCTTGAATTCCTATCAAGGGCTTGGGCTTAACGTCGAATTACGGGTGCCGTTACCGTTGAGTTTAACTTATGCGCTCATCACTAACGTTGGTCGTTATCGCGTAGCGATAGCGAACAAGGGTTTGTCGCAAATCATTTATTCAGCCCAAGGCGACATAATAGAAGTCGATGGCAAGGAAACGTTAGTGATAGATGGCGCCAGCTATCCCACAGAACGCCTGGATGAGTTATTAGGGACTGCCTCCTACCCTGTCGAACGCTTGAACGATATGTTGCATGTTACCGATAAACGTAAGCAATCTCGGACTTACGGAGCGGTACTGTTGGTTCAGAACGAAGATAAAACCACTGCGGTACTGATAGGGCCGATTACCAATAGTATGGATGTGGTGATTAAAGGAATGGGCCAATATGTCGGTAAGATCCCCGGCTATATCGGCGCCACAATCCTTGGTGACGGCACTGTGACGCCGGTTTTGGACATTCCCGAATTGCTCAGGATGCCTGCCCGTGCCATGGAAGACATGTTTAACGAGCCGCAGGAAATTGCGTCCCCCATGTCCAAACTGCCAAGCGTATTGGTGGTTGACGATTCGCTGAGCCAACGTCGCACCTTGGATCAGCTATTGGCGGATGCGGGCTTTCGGGTACGCACAGCCCGCGATGGCATCGAGGCGGTGGAAATACTCACCCAATTTTCTCCCGATATTATTCTTACCGACCTTGAAATGCCACGCATGAACGGGATTGAATTGGCCCTTCATATCCGTTCGAATGAAAGGATCAAATCGATCCCCGTCATTATGATTACCTCAAGGACCACGCAAAAGCATCGCAAAATTGCCGAAGAAGCGGGTATTGATAGCTACATGACCAAACCGGTACGGGATGAAGAATTGGTTTTTACAATGAATGAGTTAATGGAGCGAAGGACATCTGGCCCAGGAGGTGGGAGTACCGAAAGCAAGGCCGTAGGATGATAAATAAAGTCTGACTCAATGCACTTGTTAACTGGACTTTAGCGTGTGCTTATGCTGTTGATAGAGGTGATGTTTTTAGGAAAAGTCTGCTGCGAAGATAAAAAGGCCGCCACCTTTTCCAGCATATATTTTGTTATGTAGACGATTAGTAACTAAAGGAAACAATTAAATGAAACAAAATAATACAAATATATTAAGTAACCTTCTGCTTTGGCAGAAGTTTCTTGTGTTAGGGGTTATTGCCTTCTTTCTCGTCATCCTGCCTAGCTATCTGTTTATTAAAGCGGGGCAAAACCGAATCGTAAAATTCGAACAGGCGCAACAGAGCTTGGATAATGGATCGAAATTGATGTCGATCTTAAAATCTACCCAGAAACACCGGGGTTTAGCGGCGGTGGTTTTGTTTGGCGACAAATCTAAGGAGGCCGATTTGTTGAAAGAGAAAACGGCGCTTAATGAGAAAATTGCTGCTTTTGATACAGTAATGGCGGGCATGGATTATCCCGAATTAGCGGATAACTGGAAACAACTTAAAGAGAACTGGCAAAAAATCTCTGATGGTCTCGCTACCCGTAAAATTGACAGGCAAGACTTATGGGAGCTCCATACGAATCAGATCAACTTGGCAAAAGAATCCATGTTGCTGATTCTAGGTAACTCAAACATGACCTTGGACGACTACCCACGTTCTTATTTTCTGGTTCAAGGCATTATGAGCGGTCTTCCAGAATTGTTCGACCAAATGGGTTTGGCGCGTGCTTATGGTAGGGAGTTTCTGGAAAGGGCGACAAGCGGGGATAACCCAGATAAACGCACTAAAGCAGAAATGGTTAAGTTTCGTGACCAATTGGCGGAAACAGCCAAACTCTCGCGTACCAGCCTTAAATCGAATTCAACCCAGCTCTTATTGGGGGTGAGTAATATTCCTGTGTTGAAAGCGTCGCTGGAAGCAAGTATCAAGAACTTGAAAACATTAGCCGAAGTCCCTTTGAAGTTAACCGAGAAGGTGGTTGACCCGCAAGCTAAAAGCTACCCTACTATCGATGATTTTCGTGGTAAATACAATGATGCCACAGACGCTATCTATGACCTGATAAAAACATCGACTGAAGCGTTAAACAAACAGATAGTCCAACAAATCGAGCAGGAACGTAAATCGCAGCATATCCTTCTTGGTATTCTTGTTGCTATGTCGGTATTAGGCGCTATCCTTGCCACGTTTATTGTAAAGTCCATCACAGGGCCGGTGAACGGTTTGCTCGGTGTTATGCAACGGTTGGCTTCTGGCGACAGTAATGCGCGGTCAAGCCTTAACTCAGCCGATGAAATTGGTCGCTTGGGTCGCCAGTTCAACGAGATGGTTGATCAGCGGGAAACCTTAAGAACTAAAATCCAGGACGAAAATGACACCCTCAACGACTCAGTAATTGACTTGTTGAAAGGGGTGGCCCAGCTTGCGCAAAGGAATCTTACCGTTAAAGTCCCAGTTGCTGAAAATATTACCGGCCCGGTAGCGGATGCTTTGAATATGCTTTCAGGCGAGACCGCCAGCGTATTGAACAAGGTGGTACAAATTGCCAATGACATTGAAAAAGTATCCAATCATGTACAAAACCAGTCCGCGATGGTCATTAACGTGGCTGCGGAAGAAAAACGCGAGGTTGAGCAGGCTGCAAGCGAATTGAGCCAGGCTTCCCAAGCCATGCGCGATATTGCTAAATTGGCGGCTTCATGTAACGAAGCGGCGCAAAAAGCGATTAACAATACCGATAGGGCCCAATCATCAGTAACGGATACGGTTCAAGGTATTACCACCATCCGCGATACCATCCGTGAAACTGAAAAAAGGATCAAACGCCTCGGTGAACGTTCACAAGAAATCGGTGGTGTGGTAAACCTGATTAACGAAATCTCGGAACGTACCCACATCCTCGCGCTTAACGCATCCATGCACGCCGCTTCCGCGGGTGAAGCAGGGCGTGGTTTTGCCGTGGTTGCCAACGAAGTACAAAAACTGTCTGAAAACTCCCGTGAGGCGACTGCAAAGATCGCTGCGCTAGTCAACAACATTCAGGTTGAAACCGCCGATACGGTAATCACCATGAACGATGCTATCAGCCAGGTTGTACGCGGAACCGATCTTGCGCAACAAGCGGGTAACGAAATGCGTGAAACCCGGAATACGACGGCGGAACTCGTTCAACTGGTACAACGGATTTCAGAAAATTCGACCGTGCAGTCAGAGACATCGCTGCGCTTAGTGGAACGCGCCCAACAAATTCAGAAATCTACCAGCCAAACTTATAGCCAGTTGCAAGAGCAGGGCCATGAGACGAATAGTTTGGTGGATTTATCCAAAAACTTGGTCACATCGGTTGGCGTATTTACCCTGCCGAAGACGGCAGCCTAATTGATACGCAGCAAAAACACTTAGTTCTAGACCGATCTCTTAAACAGGTATGCAAGTAAAGGCGGATTGTCGCCTTTGCTTCTGTCGGCTGCGCCAAATAATAAATAAAAACAAATAAGTAACAATAGTTTAGCTGTGATTTTTGAATGGTAAACTTAACGACAAACAAGGTTAATTACATGAATATTTTAAATAAAACGCTGCTCGCTGCAGCTATCCCTTTGGCCCTGACAAGCCCCTCAAGCGTTCTCGCGGCAGATGATATTTGGGAAGGAATGAGTGAGCGCGTTAGCAAGGAATACAACTCTAAAGAGTGGCGCGAAGTTCCCGACGAAGTTTTGGTTCCCGGCAACAGGATCAAATGGAATCGTTTGGCCAAAGCAGCATTGAATTTGCCCGAATGGATGGAGTTCGGTCTCAGTCAACGGACACGTTACGAATCGGTGTCGCATCCATGGCGCAACGGGCAAAGTTCACAAACCGATGCGCAAGTGCCTATGCAATCACGGGTTCGTTTAGGCTTCAATCAGGGGCCGTTTTGGTTGATGTTTGAAGGCCAGGATTCCCGCACCCATTTGGCCGGGCCGAATGATTTTAATGGCACGACCGTCACCAATAAGTTCGATATTTTGCAACTATTCGGTTCAGCAACGCTAAAAAACA
>JBGAWU010000158.1:0-6050 GCA_044227425.1 Methyloglobulus sp. | reverse complement strand
TATGGCGGTGACAGATAAGCGCGCCGATATTGCGATCATGCGTACATTTGGCGCCAAACCAAATAGTATTATTATAATTTTTATTATTCAAGGTGCGATAATCGGCTTAAGTGTCACTTTGATAGGTGCATTTTATATAACATTGGTTTGTTTGCTCCCTGAGTTTTTAATAGTTTACTGGAATGTTCCTTTTTACTTCGGCGGCACTTCACTGTTGATTATAGTAGTTGTAGTTATGGATTTTATTTCCCAAATGCAAACGCACTTAATGTCACAGCAGTATGAAGGGTTGATGAAAAAGGCAAATCTAAAGCGATAAATAGGTAGGAGTTTTAAGTGAAAGTTCGAGCATCAGTAAAAAAAATTTGTAGAAATTGCAAAATAGTCAAAAGAAGCGGTGTATTAAGAGTCATTTGTGTTGATGGAAGACATAAGCAACGCCAGGGTTAATTCAAGTCGTTTCTTTTAAATAATTTATATGTTATTATTTCAAGTTAACCTAAGAATCCTATTGGTGGAGTATTAAATGGCACGTATTGCCGGGATAAACATACCCGAACATAAACACGCGGAAATTGCATTAACTTCGATTTATGGTATAGGGCGTCAAACTGCAAACGAGATTTGCAAGAAAGTTGATATATTGCCATCAGTAAAGATAAAAGATTTATCCGAAGAGCAGCTGGAAGCAATCCGCAGTGTTGTGTCGAAAATGACGGTTGAGGGTGATCTTAGACGCGAAGTGTCCATGAACATAAAAAGATTAATGGACTTGGGTTGTTATAGAGGAATTAGGCATCGTCGTGGATTGCCATTAAGAGGGCAGCGAACAAGGACAAACGCACGTACACGCAAGGGTCCGCGCAAGCCGATTAAAAAATAAGTTAAGTAAATAGATAAGGGTCTGATTAATGGCAAGTCCAGCACGGTCAAGAAAACGCATCAAAAAGGAAGTGGCAGACGGTATAGTGCATGTCCACGCTTCCTTTAATAACACCATCATAACAATTACCGATAGAAAAGGTAATGCATTATCGTGGGCGACATCAGGGGGTTCTGGATTTCGCGGCTCGAGAAAAAGCACTCCGTTCGCTGCGCAGGTCGCGGCAGAGAAGGCGGGAACCGTCGCGTTAGAGTTTGGGATGAAAAACCTTGATGTTATGATCAAAGGTCCAGGTCCTGGACGGGAATCAGCAGTCCGATCTTTAAATAACTTAGGATTTAAAATTAACAACATCGTTGATGTGACGCCTATCCCGCATAATGGATGCCGTCCACCAAAGAAACGCCGTGTGTAGTAGGAGCTAATAAATGGCACGATATTTAGGCCCCACTTGTAAGTTAAGCAGAAGAGAAGGCACAGACCTTTTTTTAAAGAGCCGTGGTAAGTCATTAGAAGGCAAATGCAAGCTTGACCAAAGACCAGGCCAGCATGGAACAAAAAGAAATAGAAACTCTGATTACGCGTTACAGTTAAGGGCAAAGCAGCGTTTGCGCCGTATTTACGGTATTTTAGAGAAACAATTCAGAGGATATTACAAATCTGCCGATATGAAAAAAGGGGCAACAGGCGAAAATCTGTTGAACCTATTGGAATCCAGGCTTGATAATGTTGTGTATCGCATGGGTTTTGCCTCGACTCGTGCAGAAGCGAGGCAATTAGTCTCCCATAAATCAATACAAGTAAATGGGGTGTTAATTAACATTCCGTCTTATCAGCTTGCGGTTGGCGATGTGTTGTCCGTAAGAGAAAAGGCAAAAAAACAACAACGTATAATCGATGCATTAGGCGTTGCTGAGCAATACGGTTTCCCTGCCTGGGTTGAAGTTAATTCCAAAAATATGACAGGCACATTTAATTCATTACCGGATCGGGTTGATCTAGGTAGCGACATCAACGAACAGTTGGTCGTAGAATTATATTCAAAATAATTGCGGTTCTGAGGAAGATACATGCAGAATTCTTTTGCTGGCTTGTTAAAACCTAGATTGGTTGAGGTTGTCAATAAGACGCCTAACCATTCTCGGATAGTCATCGAACCATTGGAAAGAGGATTCGGTCATTCATTGGGTAACGCCCTGAGAAGGGTTTTGCTTTCAACAATACCGGGCTGTGCTGTAACCGATGTCGAAATTGAAGGTGTGCAACATGAGTACACCACGATTGAAGGTGTACAAGAAGATGTTATTGACATTTTGTTGAACCTAAAAAAACTGGCGGTAATACTTCATTCGAGGGATGAAGTTGAGTTAACACTTACAAAAAATGGCGAAGGTACAGTTACCGCAGCCGATATTTCTTTGCCGCATGACGTAGAAATAATAAACCCTGAATTGGTTATTGCAAATCTGACTCAATCCGGAGTTTTAAATATGAAAATCTGGGTGCGCCGTGGTCGTGGTTACGAACCGTTCAGCGTGCGTAAATTCAACTCAGATTATGTTCCAGCCGTTGGTGCCTTGCATTTAGATGCATCTTACAGCCCAATTGTAAGGGTTGCGTATCATGTTGAAAGTACGCGTGTGGAACAGCGGACAAGCCTGGATAAACTAGTCATCGAATTGGAGACAAACGGGACAGTGGATCCGGAGAAAACAATTAAGTTAGCTGCAACAATCTTGCACGACCAGTTGTCAGTTTTCGTCGATTTTGAAAAGGTTGTCCATCCACAGGTGGAAGATGTTCCTAGCCAGGATAACGACATTGACCCAGTATTGCTGCGCCCAGTCGATGATCTCGAGCTTACGGTTCGTTCTGCGAATTGTTTAAAAGCAGAAAATATTTTTTACATAGGTGACTTGATTCAGCGTACTGAAGTTGAATTATTAAAAACGCCAAATCTGGGAAAGAAATCACTCACAGAAATAAAAGACATACTGGCTTTGAAAGGCTTGTCTTTAGGGATGCGTTTAGATAACTGGCCGCCAGAAAGTCTTGCGGATCAATCGCATTCAGCTACGCATTAAATCGGATATAACAATGAGACATCGGAAAACAGGTAGAAAATTTAATATAAAAAGTAGCCATAGGGTTGCTTTGTTCAGTAATATGGCTAACTCATTGTTTAAGCACGAGTTGATCAAGACAACATTGCCAAAAGCAAAGGAGCTTAGGGGGTTTGCGGAGCCTTTAATTACATTGTCTAAAGAAGATAGTGTAGCTAAGCGCCGTTTTGCCTTTTCAAAGTTACATGACCGTGAAGTTGTTACGAAATTATTTAATGAATTGGGGCCGCGTTATAAAAGCCGTCCGGGTGGTTATTTGCGGATTATGAAATGCGGATTCAGGGCTGGTGACGATGCGCCAATGGCGTATGTCGAATTAGTTGGGCGCGTCAGTAACAATACTGCCCCGTCAGAATAGTAATATATTTTTTCGATATAGGCATAAAAAAACCGGCGTTAGCCGGTTTTTTTATGCCTAATCTTAATAAAAAAGTTATTTTTCCAATAAATCAATTTTACCTGCTTTACCATTCCATTCATCGGCTTCTGGAAGCGGTTTGACAACTTCGGTAATTGTAGGCCATTGCTTGGATAATTGGGCATTCAATTGAATAAAGATTTCTTGGTCTTCCGGTACCTCATCTTCGGCAAAAATGGCATTTGCCGGGCATTCAGGCTCGCAAAGCGTACAGTCGATACATTCGTCAGGATCGATGACTAAAAAGTTCGGTCCTTCGTGAAAACAATCTACGGGACATACATCTACACAATCAGTGAATTTACATTTGATACAATTTTCTGTGACTACAAAAGTCATATATTTCTCTACCTGGATTAATTTTTAATAAGAGGTATTCAATTCGACATTTTATCAGAAACTAATAGCCTGTAGAACTAGATTAGTCTCTGGGAAAACTGAATATGAAAGGATATCATTCTATAAAATAAAAGCGGCAAATGGGCTGGCAATCGCCTTATTTTAGACTCGCTGATGTGAAAAGCGAAAGAAACGCGCTTTTTATGCCATTTAATTTTCTATCGTTAGTGTTGGATAAGGCAAGTTTGGCTTCAGCTTTTAGTTTATCATCCGCAAAGATTTGCTCCTTCCTTGAAGGGGCTTTTGCGGCTCTTTCAAAGTATGCTTTAGCTTCTTTCACTTTATTGTGGGCCAATAGGAAGTCGCCATAAAAATAGTTGGCATCGATAGAAGCAGGATTTATTTTTAATGCTGCATGAAACATTTGTTCAGCCTTTTCCTCGTCACCAAAACCTATGGGCCACTGGGGAACCATATAGTAAAGCGTCCCAAGTGTTACGTATGCTGAGCCATTTGCTGTTTTAGGGTTAAGTTTAATGGCTTCAGTCAGCAAGTCTTTGGCTTTTTGGACGGCCTTTAATGCGGAAAAACCCTCTTGAAGCTCGGCGTTTGTCGCAATAATCACCGCTTGCCAGAAGAGTAGTTCGGAATTGTTTGGGAATTGGCTAGATAACGATTCAGTCTTTTTGAGGAGCGTATTGAATGCGGGTTCTTGTTTGTCTTTGGGCATTTCATAATAAATGTTCGCCCATTCAGATTCAATTTGCTGAGTAGACAGGGCGACATCCGCTGCAAAACAGTGGAGAGTAAGTATCAAAAAAGCAACAAAAGTTGTATATTTCATACATAAACTATAGAGTAAATCTTTCTAATGTTCAATACATGTATGAAATATTTATTTTATATGCCATTTATTGAAAGGATTGTTGATAAGGTTGTTGTTGTAATAGCGCAAATCATAAGTGACTTCATCTCCTAGCCAGTCTGGCTTTGAGAAAAACTCGCCGGCTGCCGGTAATTCGATTTCTGCAACGATTAACCCTGCATTTTCACCAGAAAACTCATCGATTTCCCATGTGTGGCTTCCAAACAAAACGAAATGCCTGATTTTTTCAACCAAAGGTTTGCTACATAGTGTATTGATAATTTCCTGGGCATCTACTAAGGGGATTTCGTATTCAAATTCCAAACGTTCCGTCCCCACGGTGGCGCTTTTTATATTCAGCCACGCGTGCTCATCGCTGATGCGCACCCTAATGGAGCTTGTTGGCTGCGAGCTTAAATATCCTTGTTTATATTGGCTCGATTTATAGACGGCGTTTCGCCAATTATCATTTGCGACGAGAAATTTGTGTTCAATTTCCTTAGCCATATATGCGCGACCCTACTTTTTGCATTGTGTTTGATCACAATAAGGTGGTGTACTGGTTTCGCTGCAACCGCATAAATAAAGAATACCCGTTGTTTCTGGATAAAATTTGAATGATTTCTTTGTCGATTTTTCCCTGTGGGAATGGTCACATAAGGGCATGGTTTGGCTAAATCCGCAGGTACACCATGAATAACGTTCTCCGGCTTGCACTTCAACAGGGAGTGGATTCTTCGTTTTAGTTGTCATCGTCGGGCTATTTATGAAAAGGAATAGGATGCTTTTAAAATAAAAGGGTTTAAGTTGATAATGCTGGGCATTATTATTTTAGAGTTTACCGAAACTATAGTAAGGCATATGATACAAAATGAAATAATTTAAAGCTTACGATGTTTCTAATATAACTTAACAGTTTACGGGAATGTAAGAAGGAAGTGATATGCCTACAGTATTAATTACCGGAGCCAATCGTGGATTAGGCTTCGGGTTTTGTAAAAAATACGCGGAAAACTTTTGGAAGGTTATTGCGTGCTGCCGGAACCCAGAAATAGCCACTGATTTAGTCGCATTGGCGCAACGTTTTGAAAACATACAGATTGAAACTTTGGATACTTCTGATTTCGAACAAATCGATAATTTATCAAAAAAATTGTCAGGTGTGAGTATTGATGTTTTGATCAATAATGCCGGCGTTTATGGCGATAACCGCGGCAATGGGTTTGGACATTTGGATTATTCGGGATGGTTGGACAGTTTCACCGTCAATACGATGGCGCCTGTAAAACTGGCGGAATCTTTTTTATCGCAAATAATACTGGGTGAAAAGAAATTAATAGTCAGCATTAGCAGTTTGATGGGAAGTATTGCCGATAATGGGAGCGGTGGAAGTATTCTCTATCGTACAAGTAAGGCTGCGTT
>JBGAWU010000157.1:0-6081 GCA_044227425.1 Methyloglobulus sp. | reverse complement strand
ATTTCTTGGTTAAAATTAACGGTAATTTAGGGAATTCCGCGGTTACTTCTTCGATAGACGAAGAAGTCGAAAAAATGCTCTGGGGCATTCGCTGGGGTGGCGATACGATTATGGACCTTTCTACCGGCAAAAATATTCATGAAACCCGGGAATGGATTTTACGCAATTCCCCTGTGCCGATAGGGACAGTACCCATTTATCAGGCACTGGAAAAAGTTAACGGCAAAGCGGAGGAACTCACTTGGGAAATCTACCGCGACACCTTGATCGAACAAGCCGAGCAGGGGGTTGATTACTTCACCATTCATGCCGGCGTGCGTCTGCATCATGTACCCTTGACGGCAAAACGGATGACTGGCATCGTTTCCCGCGGCGGCTCTATCATGGCGAAATGGTGCTTGGCGCATCATAAGGAAAGCTTCCTATATACGCACTTTGAAGAAATTTGCGAAATCATGAAAGCTTATGACGTATCGTTTTCTCTTGGCGATGGATTGCGTCCAGGATCCATTTACGATGCTAACGACGCGGCACAATTCGGCGAATTGGAAACACTCGGCGAATTGACCAAAATCGCCTGGAAGCATGATGTACAAACCATGATCGAAGGCCCAGGCCATGTGCCTTTGCACATGATTAAGGTCAACATGGATAAACAGTTGGAAGAATGTGGCGAAGCCCCGTTCTATACGCTTGGCCCATTGACGACGGATATTGCACCCGGCTACGACCATATCACCTCCGCTATCGGCGCTGCCAATATCGGCTGGTATGGCTGTGCAATGTTGTGTTATGTCACCCAAAAAGAACACCTTGGTTTACCAAACAAACAAGATGTTCGCGAAGGTATCGTCACTTATAAAATTGCCGCCCATGCCGCCGACCTTGCGAAAGGCCATCCCGGCGCACAGGCACGTGATAACGCGATGTCAAAAGCGCGTTTTGAATTCCGTTGGGAAGACCAATTCAATATTGGACTCGATCCTGAAAAAGCGCGCGAGTTTCATGATGAAACCTTACCGAAGGAATCGGCTAAAGTGGCACATTTTTGCTCAATGTGCGGGCCACACTTCTGCTCGATGAAAATCAGCCAAGACGTGCGTGAATACGCGGAAGCCCAAGGAATTAACGACGAAAATGAAGCACTCGAACGAGGTATGCTAGAAAAATCAAAACAATTTATTGAGGAAGGTGCGGATATTTATCACAAAGTATAAATTCCTACCTAAACGGTAAAACATAAAAACCGAAGTGGCGTATGCCACTTCGGTTTTTTTATGGTTAGCCTTAATAATAAACCGGGCTAGCTGCTGGCCATAACCGCCACGTATCCATCGTGGAGGTTTTAGGGGATGCTATCCCACTCATCGCGTTCATCCAACCGTCATGGATAAACCGCCTGATGAGCAGAATAACACTTTCTTCCAAATCATTGTCATTTAACCCTGCAAGTTGGGTAGTGAGCATAAGGGAGCATACCCCATGAACGCCACCTAGGAATGCCAAAGCCGTTTGCCTGCACTGGCTGGATGTTAACTCAGGCGAAATGACAGCAAATTGAGCCTCGAACTTTCCATAAACATTATCAAGTTTCTTTTGATACCATGCTGGCACTTCGCTACCTTCAGGTAAACGATGTTCAAAAACCAAACCCCAACGGTTAAGATTTTGGCTTGCATACCTAATATAAACGCCCGCCAGCTCTTCCAAACGTTGTTCGGCATTAGGCGCTTTAACCCGGTCCATTTGTTCGGCCAATTCGTCCAGCGCCCTGCCTTTGACATGCAAAATCAAGTCGTCCATATTTGAAAATACCATATAGATACTACCCACGGTATAGCCAATCTTTGCCGCAATATTTCTAACCCTAAGCTGGGGCAAACCGCCTTGGACAACCAACTCTTCGGCTGCCACTAGAACCATGTTTTTTATTTGCTCCAGAGTGTGATGTCCTCTTCTTGCCATTGTTTTATCCTCCAGATAAGGTATTTTTATTTATAAAGGGTTGATTTGCGCAAAACCTAACATCCTGTGGGAACAGCTTGTTGTTTCGCATAATGTTTTTATTGCAGCATCCGCATTAACCCCTGCCAATACGCCGTCTTTGTCCGTCAATTTGGATTCACTTAAAATTGTATGTGCTTCAGCCAATGTCAAATTTGGCTTCAATTCCATCAATAAAGCCACTACCCCGGAAATCTCTGCTGCTGCAATTGAACTGCCGGAAATAAAGTCGTAGGTTCCATGTGGCAAAGTGGTTAATATTTTATCCCCTGGTGCTGAGATAATATTCGTCAGTGAATTGCTTTTATTGATGGAGCGGACAGAAATAACGTCTTTTAATGAAGCCGGAAAATTCTCGGAAGCTTTACCGGAACCGGTATCAGCCGCCACAACAATAATTCCTTTAGCCATTGCTTCTTTCAGCAATAACGCCAATATAGGGTCTTCGGGGCCGGTAAGGCTCATATTCAGAATATCGACACCCGCCTTGATAGCCGCATTAACGGCCAATGCAAGCGTAAAGCTATTGCATACGGCTTCGATATCGTCTTTTTTATCAGGCCAGCAGGCTTTCAAGGCAAACACTTTTGCATTGGGAGCTACGCCAATAATGCCCTTAGCATTATCCCTTTTAGCGACCATAACACCAGCGACCGCCGTACCATGAATATCGGTTAAAAAGCTTCCGGATATATCTTCAGCAAAATTTTGGTTTTTAGAGATCTGCCCTGACAAATCAGGGTGATCGAAATCTACGCCGGTATCAATTAGCCCAATGGTAATATCCCGTCCTGTGGCTTTACCATGTGCAGATGCGATCTCCATTTGTTGTAAATTGGTTTGGAGCTTGAAATAAGGGTCGTTATCGTAATTCGCCCGCGTCCTAAACACATGCATGTTTTGTACAATTTCAACCCGCTCATCTTTGGATAATTTCTCGATAGCACCATTGACAGACGCAGTATCCGCTACCCGGTAAACAACACAGTGGACGCCAACTGCCGTCATCGGCCATTCCGACATTTTTTCCAAGTCATAATCTTCAGCAAGCTCGCTCGTCACCCTTTCGCTCCAGGTAGAACTTTGATAACCGCCGCGCTGCCTATACGATGTAGGGGAAGCGGTACTTTTAATGCTGTTGATTGTCCGATCTGTGAACCCGACCAATAACAACCGGTCGGAGTTTTTTTGATCCAGTAAGTCATAGAGTTCACTTTTACCGTTAAGCTCGGTCTTGCATTCTGCTGGAGCGGATAAAACGGTTAACGCAAAAAGTATGATTAATAAATAAGTTTTCATGATTATCACTCCGTGTGCGTTGAAGACAACAACGCGTAGGCTGGCTCTGCAAACACGACATTCCTGTCTTTTCTCAGCAAATCGATCACATCAAGAAGATGATCTGCTGCAATATCCTTTTCTAACCTAACCGTGTACACTCCTTGTGCAGTGGGGTTATCACCAATAATTTGACCATGGACGCGTTCCAGAATTTGATACTTCTGTTGTTGATCCACATTGTCAGCAAATACAACCCTAATTTCATTTTCTTTCATGCCGACCGGCTGAGTATCAGAGGAGAGGGTTCTAAAATTACTGCTGAATTGTTGGCCGTTTTCGATATAACGGGGCATTAAAACCGTCAAAGACAATAATAAAGCCGCCGCCATGGCCAAAGCTGGCCGTAAAGCGTTGCTTCTCCAGGCTTGCTTTTTCATCCGGTTAAACGGCGCAATATTGTCCACTTTGCGAGAAGCGTTAACCGCAGCAACTTTGGCGTCGGCTTGCAAATTTACAGATGCCCCAGAATGCAAACGTTTTTTCAAACGTGAAAAAGATGCCTGTTCTGCGGAATCGATTGAACCATTACTGACAACAACTTGCGCCAATTTCTGTAACTGAATTAGCTCGCGTTTACATATCAAGCAAACTGTCAAATGCTCTTCGACCGCTTTCAGTTCCGCACCTTGCAACGTTTTATTGACATACCAAGGCAACAACTGGGAAAGTTCTTGATGATCTGTATAAGATTTTGAATTAATTGGTTTCATCATAAACTCCTGAACTTTCAGTTTGATCCAGTCGAACCGCCGTTCGCTGGTGTTAATATCATTGCCAAATTTTTTCTAGCGTGATGCATTCGGGTTTTAACTGTATTTTCCGGACAGCCTAAAATCGTCGCAATTTCGCTGTAATGTAGGCCTTCGTAATAAGTCAACTCAATGACGGCCCGATGCTCTGGCGATAATTGGCTAAGCGCCGATTCCAGCCATTCATCCAATTCAAGCTGATTAATTCCGGAATCCATATTTCCAAGCCATGAGCTGTCTTCGTCAATTTCATCAATCGATTCCAACTCAGAACGGTCATCGTCACGCATGGCATGCCTGGCCTTATTAAACGCAATACCAAAAATCCACGTCGAAGGTTTGCATTTTTTATCGTATGACGGTGCTTTTTCCCATACCACGTACATCACATCATTGATAATTTCATCAATAAAGTCGTCACGGCGGGTCACTCGCGCGATAAACCGGAACAAACGGTTGTAATAATTATGGTAAAGCTGCTCAAGCGCATTTTCATCAGCATGGCAGAGCCTTGCAATGAGATCGGCATCACGCAATTGCTGACCATATTGTTGTGTACTCAATGGTGTACCTGCAAAAGATTGTGTGTTTACGGAATGCGCTTTCATTAAAACATAGCCCAAATTAATTCGCTTTGAACGTTAATTCCAAAAAACGCTTAAAAGGTTCATTCAATAATTAAAAAAATCTTAATTTTTTTAAAATTCTTCTGAAATCCTGAACACAAATAACATATTCTATTGATTTATATTAATAAATATATTTTTATATGAAGAAAAAATTATGCCTTTTTCTCTTTCGAAAGCATCCTCTTCATTTATTTGATGCAGTAAAACCGAAAGGTTGAATCCTACCTTTTTTAAAAGGAGGAATGAGGAAAGCAGGCAGTTATTAAGAAGTGCGGCTTGTAACAAATAGCAACAGGCATAAACAGGTTGTTTGGCTGCCGCTTTGCCGAAACTGATTAGTTTGGAGATTGAATCAGGATAAAACAATGGGGTGAATTAAGCGAATAACGCCTGATTTGCGGTTAATTCGAGTAGAAATACCAATCAACCGCTCAGCTAGCTACCGCTTGCACAAAACAAACACACTGTTAATTTTTGAATATTAGCTATTTTTTGGCCACCTGTCTTGCATCGACCAGTTACGGCCTTAATTTATTTAGCTGAACAAGTTACTTTTTTTACCATAACGATTGCGCCAGTCGCGAAGTTGCGCAAGTATCCGTAAGCAATATTATTGGTGGGCCCGAAGAAATTAGCCGGAATCGCGGTCGCCCCTTGACTAATATTTGTAGGGTCGCTGTCAAAATCAAACTGTACTTCATGGGTCACAGGGTTCGCTATTTTTCCGCCTGAGATTTTACTTCCAGCTGCAGACTTGATTTGGGCGCGGTATTTACCGGCAGCTCCGGTAGCATCTACGGACGCTTTTGAGCGAATGGGGCTTTTAGTGCGATATTCGCATTTCACAAAGAGCGTTAGCGCATTAGCCTCGCTAAAACCGACCATATTAAGCACAAAAATTGCCACCACTAAACCGATTGTTTTATTAAAGTTCATGATTATTCTCCTAGACAACAAATGGAACACGCCATAAAACCGATGGGGCGTGTCAAATTTCAATCAACGTATATACCAGTACCAAACCTGTTTACTCCCTCGTTATATCGCGGCACACGTAGGGCCTATAGCGCCGAGAAGGCGACCTGTCGCCCCGTCGCGCAGCCTCACAATCGCCGTATTATCTCGGATGAAAGCGGATGGAATGGCAGTAACCCCAACGTTTCCGGCAACTAAAATCGACGACTTGCTATCGAAAACAAAGCCTACATAGTTTTTTAAATCGGTATGCCTAATCTTCGAAGTCTTGATGTTCGATCCTGAAAATATGGTTACCAGATAGTATCCCGATTGACCGGAAACTTGCACAGCAATTCTCGACCTGGATGCGCCCACATAACATTTGGCTGTAAGCGTTAATG
>JBGAWU010000156.1:0-6082 GCA_044227425.1 Methyloglobulus sp. | reverse complement strand
GCCTGGGAAAAGAACGTAAAACTTTTTTCTACGAATATTGGGCATCTGGAAAATGGGGCTTTAATGGCCTTTTACCCAAACCCTAGGGCATTAGGGGAACAAATAGGGGACCTGGCCAAAAAGAATAATATCGGCTATGAAACCGCCGCGAAGATAGATGTAGCCCTAAACAGGCGTATTGCCCAACATCTGGGCGTTAAATTTGACCCAGCCGTGGATGCCTTATTTTCGCTGAAAATAAAATGACTTCTTTATTCTCACGGTTTAATTTCAGGCAACGGTATAACCTGTTCGTGTTCAGTGCGATCTTTGCGGCTTCCTGCCTTTTGATCTACATTCTGAACTCTGCCCTTTCCCAATACGCATACGAGTACACCGACCAATACTGGAGAAACTACGCAACAAGATTTGCGGAAGCTGCAAGACCGCCACTGGTTTTGGATTCGCTCCAGGGCGGCATCGTCATTGTGGAGAATATGGTCACTGATAAGAATATCAAGCTGGCTGCAATCTATAATGAAAATCACGCTCAATTTGCGGCATCTGGTCGCTACGGGCAATGCCATTGGGGAAGCCAATCTTTCCACGAACCTTTTTTTGTTGATGCGGCATCTTATTGGTGCTTTTCCAGTCCCATAAAACACCAAGGCGAATATATTGGCAATGTAGAGCTGGTGGTTTCTAAGAATGATTACTTGGCAGTAATAAAAAAATCATGGTTCACGTCCACGTTGGTTGTCATTGGCTTTGCGTTACTCGTATATAGCCTAGTCAGCCTAATATCAGGAAGGATGACATCAACCATAGTAGAAATGGTTAGTGTGTTGAAATTTGTGGGACAGGGCGGCCGAGGGAGGCGGGCGCACATGTCGGGTTCGCCGGAAATAGATATGATGAGGGATGTCTTTAACGACATGCTCGATAAAACAGAGCTAAATGAAAAAATATTGGAACAAGAAGTCTACAACCGAACGAAAGAACTTAAGTTTGCGCTGGATGGCAGCCAAGCAGCCAATGTCTACAAATCCCAGATCATGGCAATGGTTACACATGAAATGAAAACACCGCTTCATGCCAGCATAGGATTTATGCAAGCGGTAGAAAAAACACTGTCCGGGGAGTTAAAACAAAGCGACATTGACCAAGTACGCGACTACGTAACCAGAGCATTAAAACGGACATTTGAATTAAAGGCTACAATTGAGAACATCCTGCTGCAAGGACAGCTAGAAGCCAATTCGTTTGTGCTTAATTACTCAATGACCAGGATAAAAACCGTCGTGGACGAATCCATTGAGAAAGCAGCCCCATACAATGAGCGTAATCGTAACCACGTTATGACTCAAGGCGGAGATTTTGACATGTACACCGACAAGGAAGCCTTGGGCTATATCATTAGCAATCTGGTGTCAAACGCCTTTAAATTTACTGTTGGCGGTAATGTTATGGTCAAGTGGGGGTATGGAGGAAACCAGTTGAAACTGGAAGTCATTGATACAGGATGTGGGATCGCTCCAGAGAACAAGGAAAACATCTTTGAACGATTTTGGCAGGAAGATATGGGTTTTGGGCGCAAGAGCGGTGGCAATGGTCTTGGGCTTTCCATAGCCAAGCAAATGGCTCAAAAGATGAAGGGGGACATTACTGTTAGCCCCAATAGTGGCAAAGGGTCGGTCTTTACAGTTACCCTTCCAAAAGACCAAATTGATCGTCTTCGGGCGGGATAAACGGAACAAGCTGTCTTGAAGCACTGATAGCCCGTTTTGCCTTGTCGTATTCATGATGGCTAAGATAATGGTCTGCCAGCCAAAGCAAATTGCCAAGGGACTCTAATTTGCTATTTGAATAAGATAAGTGATAAATGTGTCTAGCTTTGCTTAATATTTTCTGGCAACGCTCCTTTAATACATCCATTTCAAAGGGCTTGCATAAATATTCGCTTGCACCGTGCATTATCATGTCCCTATTTCTGTCGGGCAGATCATAAGCAGTCATAATTATAACGGGCTGGTTTTTGTCGAGTGATATGATTTCCTCTAAAACCTTATCGCCCTGCATGGACGGCAAGTTATAGTCGAGTAAGATTAGGTCGTGCCGTTTGGCACGCCACAAGTCCAAGCCCGCTTCCCCGGTATGAGCAATATCTATTTGATAGATGTCGCTTAAATTGAAGCGAATTAACTCGGCGGCATCCTCATCATCTTCTATTGCCAATAAAGTGTTTGGCCGTTTTAGACCGCCGACCTTGCCGTGGCTTTGGTTTTCTAAATAATCATTTCTTAATATTGCGCCAAGCCCCCCAAGCTCAACCACCTTAAAACCTTGCTCTTTCGCCAAGAAGCCCGGTATGTCTACCCCGACATCATCCTTAATCAGATATATTGGGATGGCATATTTGGATAGCTGATTAGAATTTACTAACGTAGCAACTTTCCAAATGTCCGCGTTGCTCAGTGTATATTCGGTGATTATAAAATCATGCGTGTTCTTTATTAGCTCGTTTTCAAGTTGTTCCAGGGTTGTTACAGGGGTTATTTTCGCCTGAATATGATTTAGGTCAAATTGCGGCTTTAAATCATCCTTGATTGAATAGTAGCTAACGGCCACGATTATACTAAGCGCTAAAGGCATGTTTGAATTGTCTACAGCTATTGTGTTGCTCATATCCTGCTCACCGTAGCGATTAGGTCTTTGTCCGGCTTAAGGCTAAAACTGACTTTTTCCTTTAAGTCGTTAACACTTGCTATTTTCAAGCTTCTATAGAAAGTGGTAACAACGGTCAACATTTCTAGCTCTGCCAAATGCCTGCCAATGCAGTTATGGATACCGCCGCCGAAGGGTAAAAAACTGAACTTGTGGCGATTGCCTTCATGCTCGTTCAAAAAATGCTCCGGGTAAAAATCATCAGGCCTGCACCAAATGTCGAGGTTACGGTGCGTTACATAAATGCTTAAGACAACCGTTGCCCCTTTTTTCGTGGGGCGTCCGCCGATCATAATATCCTCGGCCACATCACGGCTTAATCCAGTCGCTTGCGGGTATAAGCGCAAAGTCTCATAAAGCGCGGCTCTGGTATAGCTTAATTTTGCTAAATTGGCGGCTGTTATCTTATCGTCCTTGAAGCTCATTACTTCCTCAATAATTTTTTCCTGCACCTTTGGGTTAAGCCCCATCATATAAAAGAACCATACCAGCGTATTGATCGTGGTGTCTTGTCCACCCAAGAACATAGTCACAGCCTCATCTTTCAGCAATTCCTTGGTCATGGCGTAACCCGTATTCTTGTCTTTGGCGTTCGCCATCAAAGCAATAAGATTACTGCTGAATACTTCTTTATTGCGGTCAATCTCGTCATAAACATAAGCGACAAATTGGGCAATCGCCTTCTTCATCCGAAGGTTTTGCAGCACAAATATCAGACTTAACTTACCCTTTCCTAGTACTTCGGTCACTAAGGCAAAAAATACACCGGCCACTATCGTATCAATACACTCTATCAGTTCGATGTCTTTGTTCTCTTTCCCTTGCCGTCCGAACAATACTCGGATAATGACGCTTTGTACTAATAGTTTTATTTCCTTTGAGATGTTTATCTGGGCAGAGCCATAGCCTTTTAAGCGTTGTGCAAAGGCTGCTGCTTCATCAATAAAAATACCCTGCCATCCTGAAACAGCATCTTTAGTAAAAAGCGGCTGCATTAATCGCCGTTGGCTAGTCCAAGTGTCGCCACGGCTATTAAAAATACTGTCGCCAAACACTGGCTTTTTAGCCTTATACACTGAGTCCCTATTTAGCAAGCCTTTGGCTTCCAGGCTAAATATTTCCTCAAAGTATTCTGGTTTTGAGACAAACACCAAGCCCTTATTAATAAATTTAGCCTGTACATAATCGCCATGCGATTGATGAATGTTGGCCAATGCGTCAAGAGGGCTGGTAATCAATTTTACCAAGTCTATGAATAATGGACGGTGGCCGTTCTTGACTAAGGCCAACATTAGAATGACCACTTAACTTGACCAAGGATAGAGCGGTCGGTTACGGGAATATCACCGGGTAACAAGGTAGGCTGTTCGCTGGGATCCCTGGCATTAGAACCCAACAGATTGTTAGCGCGTAGGGTAAACTCAAGCGGGTCGGCAATCTTCGTTGACAAAGTAACGCCAAGGAGAAAGTAATCATCAAGGTTTTTGCGGCTATCGTTTATGCTACGCCTTCTTTCACCTATCCAATCAAACTGTCCGCCTAAAAACCAACCATTAGCAAATTCCCAGTTGAGCAGCCCTTTGGCCATATGTTCAGGAAGTAACCCAGTGTTGGCGGTTCTGCTGATACCGTGGTAGCTGTAATTGAGCGTCATGCTAAGTGTGTCGGTGGCTTGGTAACTGGCTTCTGCCTCAAATCCAACGCCGTTTATCTTGGGGTTATTTGTAAAGCTGACGGGCGTTATCCCGTTAGAAAAGTTTGAAGAAATAAAATTATCAAGCTCGAACCAATATGCATTGGTTGATGTTTTTAAGTCTGGCGTCCATTTGTTTTCGATCTGAAATTCGACTGTGTTGGTGATTTCAGGCTTAAGTGTGGTATTAGGGGTTGCGGGCAACAAACGCTCAAACAAGGATGGTGGCCTGAATGCGCGTCCATATATCAATTTGGTGGTCAAATACGGGTTTACGTTCCATACTAATGACACCCTTGGACTAAAGCCATCTGCCACATCTGAATAATAATCATAGCGAAAACCAGTGGTCAAATACCAATCAGTAGCAAAATTCCATTCATCCTGAACCAGCGCATAATAATTAAATCGATCAGTGTCTTTTGTTAGCGGTGTATTGGGGGATAAACGGTCCAGGTCGGTTAACGGTATTTGCTGCACAAAACTAGGAGTGACGATGTAATTGATCTGCCTGCGCGTCGGGTTTCCCCAAGAGTACGTAAGACCAGTGCCGAATATCAGGTTGTGCTCTGCATATCCCATATAATCCAACTGCTCTGCAAATCCCGTAGAACCGACAAACCCATTGCTTACGCTTCGTGTCCCTTGTGGGAGTTGTCCTCCTAAAGTCCCTGGCGGCAAGAAAAGCTGGTCTGTTCTTAAATCATCGCCATAAAAAAACAGTTTTGAATTTAATGATAATTTATCAAAAAGCTCATTCTTGGCCGTTATATCCATTGTGTAAATATCAACCTGGTTACGTCCAAATTTATCCAGTGCGTAAGAAGCACCTACGCCAGTCTCCACGTCATTAAAACGCTGGTAGCCCGCCCTGAGCCGATACTTGTCTTGATAGCCTATATCGAGCCGAGCATCTATGTCTTGCCTTCCGTTGTTGGCATAGCCAGGCGCATTAGATACATGAGTGCCAAACTGTTGGTCAATGAGTGTTTGTGCGTCCCGATCGATACGGGATTTATTACCGTTGGTCGAGCCACCCTGGAGTGACAATGAATAGTCCCAATCACCGGTTTTGTTGCCGTACTGCGCCCATCCCTCATAAGGGTCATCGCTTCCGAAGAATCCTCCAATATCCCCGCCCTTTAGTTCACTACCATTTTTTAGGACGATATTTATAACGCCGCTAGTTGCGTCTGCCCCGTATAACATAGAGCCTGGACCTCGTATGACTTCAATATAAGATATGTTCTTGACTGGCATATCCCAGAGAAAGTTTTTACCTCCGAAATATGCATTTCTAATTGATGTACCATTTATCATGACCAGCACTTGTTGATTGCCTTCGGAAAAGACACCACGGAAGTTGACGGTTTTGACACCATCCCTGGACGTTTGAACATGCACACCGGGCAAGTATTCCAGAACGTCGGTTATACGCCTTGCGCCAATGCGTTCTATATCTTTGCTAGTTATAATTGAGGTAACACCTGGACTCCGGTTTTCCGGGACTGGATGTCCTGCCGCAATGGATGAAAATTTTTGGTAGCTCCCCTTTCCATAAAAACTACTCTCCAAATCATCATCGGCCAGCGCTACTTGTGTTGAACATACGTAGACAAATGCCATAAATAAGCAAAATTCGCGGAAGCATAGATAATTGCTTTTGTGATAGGAAAAAAGACTCAT
>JBGAWU010000155.1:0-6109 GCA_044227425.1 Methyloglobulus sp. | reverse complement strand
ATAACCTTGTTCGTATAACAGTGCACGTATCTGGCGTATCATCAATACATCATGCCGTTGGTAATATCGGCGGTTGCCACGTCGTTTTACCGGGCTTAGTTCAGTAAACTCTTGCTCCCAATAACGTAGGACATGGGGCTTTACCGCACATAATTCGCTGACTTCGCCGATGGTAAAATAGCGTTTGGCGGGGATGATTGGTAATTCGTTATTATTGCTAGGTTCCAGCATAGGTTTCTACTCGGGCTTTTAGTTTTTGGCCTGATTTAAATGTTACCACACGTCGAGCCGTTATGGGTATTTCTTCTCCGGTTTTTGGATTACGTCCAGGTCGGCTGTTTTTGTCCCTCAGTTCGAATTTACCGAATCCGGAAAGCTTTACTTGTTCACCATGGGCTAAAGAACCTTTAATTTCTTCAAAGAATAATTCCACAATTTCTTTTGCTTCACGCTTATTTAACCCTAGGTCTTCGTAAAGTTTTTCAGCGAAATCCGCTTTAGTAAGTGCCATATTAATCAATCCCTCAGTTTTGCACCAATTGTATTGGCCAACGTTTGTAATGTTCTGTTAAATGTAGCATCAATTTCAGAATCCGTAAGCGTCTGTGAAAAATTTTGTAATGTGATGCTGACAGCAATACTTTTGCAATTTTCTTCAATACCTTTGCCCCGGTAAAGGTCGAACAAGACGACTTCTTGTATTGTTTCTTCACCGCTATTTTTGACACAGTCGACGATATCGTCAGCCGACACGCTTTCTTTTACGATTAACGCGAGGTCGCGAGTAACCGACGGATACTTCGATAATGGTTTGAATTTTGATACGGATTTACCCAAGAGCAAATTCTGGTCGAGTTCGAACAAATAAACTTGCGTTTCAAAGCCAAGCTGCTTTTCCAGCGTTGGATGCAACATTCCGAGCACCCCAATTTTTTCACCTGTTTGGGTAGATATTTGTGCAGTTTGCCCTGGATGTAACGCTGGATGTGAAAACGGGGCATAACGGACGTCGACACCCGACAGCGAAAACAACGCTTGAATATCCGCTTTCAAATCGAAAAAATCGATTTTTCGGTTTTTTTCCGCCCATTGTTGTGTGTACACGCCGCCCAAAATGAGGCCGGCCAGCATTTTTTGTTGCTTGGTTTCACCGTTTTCGTTTAAGAAACGGAGACCAGTCTCAAATAAACGCACCCGCTTTTGTTGCCGGTTAAGGTTGTACACTGCGGCTTTGATTAGCCCGCACCACAACGTGCTTCTCATTATCGACAAATCGGATGAGATAGGGTTGGTAATTTTGATCAGGGCATCGTCAGGCGCTATTACTTTTTGTATTTGCTCATCGACAAAACTGTAAGTGATCGCTTCCTGGTAGCCGCGGTCAACCAGGACATCTTTGACCCTTTCGATGTCCAGCACGGTTTCCGTTGCTTTCGGCTTCGATAGCAATATCGAAACGAAAGCCGGGCGGGGTAATGTCCCAACCTTCACTATTGGGTTTAACATCCATCCCTAATCGCGAAAAAATATCCTGGATTTCCGTATCCGGCAAGGTGACGCCCAGCATTTTTTCAATCCGTTGCCGCCTTAATAATACACTTGGGCGTTGGGGAAGGTTCGTTTCATCTTTAACCTCGTTGATAGGCCCAACACTACCGCCCGCAATTTCAATAATCAACTGGGTTGCCCGTTCGATTGCACGGTGCTGTAAAGTAGGGTCGACGCCTCTTTCAAACCGGTGCGATGAGTCGGTATGCAAACCGAAACGTCTGGCTTCCCCGGCAATTGCCTTGGGTGTAAAGAAGGCGCATTCGAGGAAAATATTTTGCGTAGCTTCGCTGACAGCACTATCGCTACCTCCCATCACACCCGCAAACGCCAGCGCTTTTTTTTCGTCGGCAATAACCAAGGCTTTTGTATCGAGTGTTATCGTTTGGGCATTCAACATAGCCAGCGCTTCATTTTCATTGGCCAGACGCACCCTGATACCGCCTTCCAGTTTATCCGCATCGAATGCATGTAAAGGTTGTCCCAACTCTATCAATACATAGTTGGTGACATCCACCACCGCACTTAAACTTCTAATGCTTGAACGCCGTAATCGTTCTTGCATCCACAGGGGTGTTTCCGCCCTTGAATTTACACCTTTTACTAAGCGTCCGAGATATAGGGGGCAAGCGCTTGGTTCCTCAACTGAAATCGCAAGCGTATCTTTATGATCGATTTCAGCCTGTGTCACTTCGATGGGCTTCCAGTCCATCTTATTCAGTAATGCCACTTCCCTGGCGATACCCTCAACACTCAGGCAGTCAGCCCGGTTCGGGGTCAGGTCAATTTCGATAAGCGTGTCATTTAATGTTAAATATTCACGGATATCGCCACCTACCGGCGCGTCAGGCCGTAACTCCATTAGGCCGCTAGCATCCGCTGCCAGCCCAAGTTCTTTTTCCGAACAGAGCATTCCGAATGATTCGATGCCGCGTAGTTTCGATTGGTTAATCTTGAAGTCGCCGGGCAATACAGCACCAATCAGTGCAGCAGGTATTTTCAGGCCTGGCCTGACATTACTGGCGCCGCAAACAATCTGTAATGGCTCGTTTGCACCGATATTTACGGAACACACTTTCAACCGGTCGGCATCGGGATGCTGTTGGGTAGATAGAACCTCACCGATAACGACGCCGCTAAATACAGCCCCTGCCGGTGTTACCGCATCGATCTCAAGCCCGGCCATCGTTAACTGCGACACCAGTTCTTCCGTCGAAACGGGAGGGTTTACATAGCCCCTTAACCAAGTTTCACTAATTTGCATGACTCAAATGTCTCGTGGATTATGCGTTAATAAAATTAATTAAATTGCTGTAAGAATTTAAGGTCATTTTCGAAAAATAACCGCAAATCATTAATCCCATAACGCAGCATAGCCAGCCTTTCGACGCCCATACCGAATGCAAATCCGCTATATTGCTCGCTGTCGATGTTAACCGATTTGAAGACTTCCGGATGGATCATCCCGCAACCCATCACCTCCAGCCAGCCGCTTTGGCTACAGACACGACAGCCTGCGCCGTTGCACATGACGCATTCGATATCGACTTCCGCCGAAGGTTCGGTGAACGGAAAGTAAGACGGACGGAAGCGGACTTGAATGTCTTTTTCGAAAAAGGCTTGTAAAAACTGATAAACCACGCCCTTCAAATCAGCAAAGCTGACGTCGGTATCCACCAGGAAGCCTTCGACTTGATGGAACATCGGCGTATGGGTAATATCGGAATCGCAACGATAAACCCGGCCTGGCGCTATCACTTTTAGCGGCGGTTTTTCGGACTCCATTACCCGGATCTGCACCGGTGACGTATGTGTCCTTAAAACCGTGTGGGCATCGAAGTAGAAGGTATCGTGCATCGCCCGGGCCGGATGGTGCTCAGGTATATTCAAGGCGCCGAAATTATGGTAGTCGTCTTCGATTTCAGGGCCTTCGACAACATTAAAGCCAACGCTGGAAAATATTTTTGATATGCGCCTTAATGTTGTCGTCACAGGATGCAATCCGCCGGTCGATTGGCCCCTTCCCGGCAAAGTCACGTCAATACGTTCTTGGGCTAATCTATTTTCTAATTCGATTTTATCGAGGGCTTCTTTTTTGGCTTGTAAGTTTTCTTGGAATTCGTCTTTAGCTTGATTGATAACTTGCCCGGCAGAACGGCGCTGTTCGGGATCCAAGGAGCCGAGCGTTTTCATTTGTTCGGTAAATACACCTTTTTTACCGAGATAATGGACGCGGACAAGATCAAGTTGATTATGATCTTGGGCGTCGGCGACAGCTTTTATCGCTTGAGCGAGAATTTCTTCCAAATTAACTGTCACGGTACATCTCGCTGTTCTGGCTATTTAACTTGAAGGGAAGGAATTTGTTAATAACTACCAAAGTTCGCCCGTATTCTTAAGTTTTGAACCCGGACGAACCATTATTGATTGACTAGCTTTAAGCCATCTTAAAGCGGGCTTTGATTGGCTTTGGCGATTTTAGCGATTTCACCAAAACCTTCGATATCGCGCACAGCAATGTCGGCCAATACTTTACGGTCTATCGCAACATTAGCGTTGGTCAGGCCGTTGATTAACCGACTGTAAGAAATGCCGTACAGACGTGCTGCAGCATTAATCCTGACAATCCACAATGCGCGGAATTGACGTTTTCTTTGTTTGCGGTCGCGGTAGGCATATTGGCCTGCCTTGATAACAGCCTGCTTGGCAACGCGGTACACCCGGCTACGGGCACCGTAATAACCTTTGGCTTGTTTCAGGATTTTTTTGTGTCTTGCCCTTGCGGTAACGCCTCTTTTAACTCTCGCCATTGTCTACTCCGAGTTAACTGTAAGGCATCATACGTTCAGCCATACGCTGATCGGACGGATGTACGTGCGACGGCCTGCGTAATTGGCGTTTCCGTTTTGTGCTTTTCTTGGTAAGGATATGGCGTTTAAATGACTGTCCGCATTTAAAGCCACCATTTCCTGTCCGCCGGAACCGCTTTGCAGCGCCGCGGTTCGTCTTGATTTTTGGCATTTGTTTGCTCCGATAAAAAAATAAAAATCCCTGAGTTAATAACCCTGCAAGGCAAAATGCTTGGCCCTGTAGAATTAACGGCAGCACTGGCGCTGCTCAAACAACTGTTCCTTAGTTGTTCCATCGGCCTCACCAATGCTATTGCACTGATAAAGCTAATTCGTTTAAAACGCTTGTAAAAACCTTATTTTTTCCGTTTTGGCGCCATTACCATCACCATTTGCCGACCTTCCATCTTAGGAAACTGTTCTACAATGGCAAGCTCTTCAAGATCTTTTTCAATACGCTTCAGCACATCCATGCCGAGCTCACGATGCGCCATTTCCCTGCCACGATAGCGCAAGGTAATTTTGGTTTTATCGCCATCATTTAGGAACTTGACCAAACTTTTGAGTTTTACCTGATAATCGCCTTCATCCGTTCCTGGCCTGAATTTGATTTCTTTAACTTGTATCTGCTTTTGTTTCTTTTTGGCGATGGCCAGCTTTTTAGCCTGCTCAAACTGGTACTTGCCGTAGTCCATCACTTTACAGACCGGGGGATCGGCGTTCGGCGATATTTCCACCAAATCAAGGTCTGCTGCATAAGCAATCTGCCGCGCCTGTTCAATCGGCATAATGCCCAATGCCTCTCCTTCGACACCTGTGACCCTTACCTTTCTGGCGGTAATTTCTTCGTTCAGGCGCGTTTCATCTTTTTTAGCAGCGATACGTTAATCCTCCGATTAAATTTCTATTTTTTGCCGTCAATCTCTTGCTGTAACCGCAGTAAAAAATCATTCATTGACTGGCTACCTAAATCTTCACCTTTCTGTGTGCGCACCGCAATAGTTTGATTATCAAGCTCTTTGTCGCCAACTATCACTATGTAAGGGATGCGCTGCATCGAATGCTCGCGGATTTTAAACCCGATCTTCTCATTTCTCAAGTCTAATTTCGTTCTAACACCTTGTTTTTCCAAATCAAGTGCCACTTTTTGGGCATATGCCGCCTGCCTGTCCGTTATACTCAATACGACTGCTTGTACTGGCGACAACCAAAGCGGGAACGTTCCGGCATGTTGCTCGATCAATATCCCGATAAAGCGTTCTAACGATCCCAGAATCGCACGGTGCAGCATGACCGGTACCTGGCGTGAGCTATCTTCGTCAATATAGCTTGCGCCCAAACGTCCCGGCATGGAAAAATCGACTTGGATCGTGCCACACTGCCAAACCCGCCCAATGCAATCCTTTAAGGAAAATTCAATTTTTGGGCCATAGAAAGCGCCTTCGCCGGGCTGTAAATCCCACGCCAAGCCTTTGTTGTTCAATGCCAATTCAAGCGCATGTTCCGCCTTGTCCCAACTTGCATCGTCCCCAACCCGGTTTTCCGGACGGGTGGACAGCTTGATGATGACTTCTTCGAAACCGAAATCTTTATAGACTTCGAATAACAAATCGATGAAATTGGAAACTTCCGGCTGGATTTGTTCTTCAGTGCAAAAAATATGGGCGTCATCCTGGACGAAATTTCGCACCCGCATTAAGCCATGCAACGTA